>NZ_JACJDX010000025.1:0-11568 GCF_014163775.1 Shewanella sp. SR43-8
ATTTATTTTATGTAAACAGCTAATTAATAAGTTTCTATTCTTCACTAAATATGATGTCTGCATAATAAGATTCAGCTTGTTTACCACTGTTATCTGTGTCTGTCATTATCGCGATGATATCGATGTATTGATAGGCTTTACGATTAGCGGTATCACTGCCTTTATCACCAAAGGTTTCAATCAAGTCTTGGTATACATTGCGCTTTTGTGGATACCATCTGCCCTTCTGCGCTTCCTTACCTCTAATAGAGAGCATTTTAACACTTGAGCCAGCAAAAGCGTTGTCCCAAACCAAGCCCTGATCTTGATTACTCGACCAAACGTAGTTTAATGATTTGGTATTCCACACCATAAAACCACCATCAATAACCACATAAATTCGAGCAACAAAGTCGTCGCCTTTTTTACTGCGCTCATTTAACTGCAGCAGTTGCTTTTCGACGAGCCAACTCCAGTTGAGGTAAGACGTTACCATAAGATCAATTTGGCGTTCTAACACTAATCCTGACGCGGCATTATGACTAAGTGCCTTTAGTGCCAAACGCCCTTTATACTCAACGATGGAGTAAATTGATTTACCGGAAAACACTTTAGGGTGCCACTTATCTATGCCCTTTTCACTTAATGACGTCAGATTGATAGTAGCATTCACGTTCAAACACACGATGACGCTAATCAATAATATAAACCATCGCAGCATTGCGATCTCCTATCATAACACTCAGTCACATTACGTCTAAAGCTCACCGAATATAACCATTAATAACCAATGGAGATATCCATGATAATTACTGGCTAATATGGACGTAATATTAAACATTCCGATCGGCAGGATGATTGATACCATCGCCAGTGACAATGTGGCCTAACTCAAATGGATTAACACCGTCTAAACACCCAATATTAAAACCATATTCAGTAGGGTTTGAACGTCGTTGATGATGAGTGTAAATACCGCAGAGTGAGCAAAAATAATGCTTTGCAGTATAAGTATTAAATTGATAAAGCCTCAACACATCTTGACCTTTTACCACTCGAATACCATCCAGCTTAACGGAAGCAACAATCGCCCCCTTTCTACGACAAATTGAACAATCGCATCGTCTCGGATTTTCAAGACCATTGGGTAGTGTAAGTTCAAGTTCAACAGCACCACAATGACATGTGGCTTTGTGTTTCAGTTGGATCTCGATGTTGCCAACTCGCTTTATCATAACTAGCTTCCTTTATGCAGTAAGCAGAAAATAGTGACTCGCGCAGCTGAAGCTATAGCTCAAAGAGGCATAAATAATGCTCTACAGATACCCGTAAAGCTGTTGGTTATAGAGTCAAAAAGGCTTGACTCTATACAGCAAACACTACTTAGTCGATTTCTGAGCGGCTAACACAGTCGCCATAGACGGCACAATCGATACAGGGTCTAAGCGCATTTGGAACCAGTTTAAGCGCCAATCTAAATGTGGCCCAGTCACTCGACCTGTCGCGCCAATTTCAGCGACTTTATCGCCTTGTGCTACTTTGTCACCCACTTTTAAATACAGTTTACTTAAATGTAAAAATGTTGAGCTCACCCCATAGCCGTGATCAATAATCACAGTGCCACCAGAATAAAACATGTCGGGTTCAGCTAAGGTTATAACGCCGTCTGCAGGCGCAACCACTACAGTGCCTGTTGGGCGGGCAACATCAACCCCAAAATGTGGATTTCCGGGGACGTCATTGTATATGCGCTGACTACCATATACCCCTGAAATTCTGCCTGTTACAGGCCAAATAAAGGTTTGCATAAATGCATCTTGCTGACTAAATAAGTCTCTGGCTGCACGAGTCTGTTTGGCATCTTTAGCAGCCCTGGCTTGAGCGACAGGATCTGGTTTCATTATTTTCTGGCTTATGCCGGTGACCCGATCAATTTTGTAGTCTCTTGCGGCTATTGTTAACGGCTTAATTTCTGTTAATCCGTCTGGGTAGATCACTTTAAATACTTGGTCTTTTTTCGCGTCTCTATCAAACCCTATAGCAAACTGACCGTCTGGGGTGACTTTTACGGCTTGATCATTCAACAAAACCTTACTGCCGGCTGGCACAGCCCCGCGCACTAAAGCACCTTGTTCAAACTGGCCTTGAAAGGTCACAGCGGCAACCGAATTAGCCGTTAAGCCACAAAAGCTGACCACCAGCATTGCTGCAGTTGATATCAATTTTAAAATGGTATTTTTTAATAACATAATCGAAACGCATTCCTTGTTAATCGCGACAAAAAGATAAAAAAAAGGGCCACCTTAAGGCAGCCCATTAATAATACTTGATTAACCCCTTACCGCAATGGCGCCTTTGCCAATACCTTCGTAAGCAATCACTTTAAAATGACTTTTAGGCTCTTTACTGGCCAATGTCTTTGCCATGTATTCAGCAAGCATCTCAACAGTAGTGTCGTGAGGAATTAAGTCACAGCAATGCTTAGGCATTGCTAATTGAAAATCACCTTGAGGCGCAACATAATGAAAACCATAGTGTGTTTCGTCGCTGATTTTAGTCTGCTTAGACAATTCTAGGGTTTTTACCGACACTAAATCCTCTTCGGTACCGAGGTAAATGTCATGCCAACGTTCTGCCCAATATTGGTCCCATTTGGGCTCTGCAATACCATTTTCAAATACCGTTACTGGGCTACGATGACCATGGGCAATCCGCTGACAGTTGCCGTCATGCTTGCGTAATCCGTGGCTGTAATGGTAAAACGGGGTATCGAGCACTTCGCTGCGTAATGTGAGGCTGATGCCTTGGACATTTTCCGGTAACACTTCACGTAAGGCTTTCTTCAAAAAGTCATTGACGCTTTCATAGTCAATCACTTCTGAAGGAATAAGCGCAAATGCTTGTGAAGGACAGGCTAAATGTATGTCACCTTTGTCACTGCTAAAATCCATCCAAACACGGTCGCCCTTCTGCTGCCAGCGCACTTCGCTACAAGCAGTAGGGATTAACAGGCGATGATCGGCTACATCATCAATGGTGTTTTTGATGATGCGTTTAACCTTGCCAAAATCGAGCACCATATTTTGCTCATCCAAGCCACCATCTAATAGCACATCGACAATCCAGCTTTCACCAACCATGCCTCGAACAGGACAAAGGTAAGAAAAATCGATTACAGTTAAATCTTTTACAAACAGTTGCATTAATGCTCCTAGGCAGAAAAACAGTCCACCTCAGTATAAATGTATTCCTAACGGCGCATGCCAGTGGAAGGTCTATCTTACGTGATCAGCATTTATCCGACTATCAACTCTTAGTCTAATATTCACGGGGGAATTACCACATGCTATTCGCAATGAGTCATAACCCGCCAATCGATTCAATGCCAGTAAAAGGTCACGTTGATACTCTAAATGATATCAACGACATTCTAAACAAAAGCCAAGCTATGAGCGAGTAAACATCGAAGATAAATGTAATAAATTAGTCTAATCGTAGTAATAGACCTGAATCGAGATAAAAGCTTGCGAAGGGAATTACGGCACCCAAAGGAGGAGTATGTTTTAATGTAGTTAGCAATGAATTAATGCATTTACCTGAAACATTAACTAGGATCTTTTTATCTCAGGAGATCACAGGTTGTTCGAGATAAACGGTTTATTTTATATACCAGAGCAGCGCAAATGTTGGATGATAGAGACCAAGCTTCTAACAGACTAATAAATTGCAACAAAATGACTCTATAAACACGTTTAGCTGATGCTTCAAGCAGTATTTATAATGGTGATAACACCGAAATGGCCAACAGTGATTCAACATCGGTGAACCTAGATATTTACGCTTAATGCAGTACTAAAAGTCGTAATGTTAATGCCAAAGCAGCTTACACACTCTGTAAGCTGCATTTTTGTTACTTTACTTTAATTTCATTAGGTAAATTGCTGTTACGGATCGTAGGTAAAAACTCGTTAAGATCTTGTGGTAGTCGCGGTTTGCTATACAGATATCCTTGAACCAAATCACAGCCATTAAGCCGCAAAAAATCGGCTTGTTCGACGGTTTCCACCCCTTCTGCAATAATCTGTAAATTCAGGGCATGACCCAATGCAATTACCGCCTTAGCTATGGCGGTGTTATTGGTATCATGAGGAATGTCTCGCACAAATGATTGATCGATTTTTAGCTTATCAATTGGTAACTTTTTGAGATAATTCAGAGAAGAGTAACCTGTACCAAAATCGTCGATACTCAAGGCTATTCCCATAGCACCTAATAATTTCAAATCACGAATAATTGCATCAGGATCATTCATCATACAAGATTCGGTGACCTCTAATTCCAAATGTTTCGCAGGTAATCCCGTTTCTAATAAAATAGAACGTACTTTATCAACAAAATCATTCCTTTGTAGCTGTAAGCTCGCCACATTAACGGAAATACGTTCAAATGTTTTGCCTTGTGTTAACCACTCTACCCCCTGCAAACAGGCAGTTTTTAATACCCATAAACCAATGTCCCAAATCAAACCAATCTTCTCGGCTAATGGAATAAATTCAGCAGGAGAAATTTGACCTAAAGCCGTATCGTGCCAGCGAATAAGGGCTTCAAAACCATTTGGTTTTAAATCGGATAGCTTAACCTTTGGTTGATACATTAAATAAAAATCTTCATTAACTAATGCTTGATGCAATGCCGTTTGCAGTTTTAATTGTTCTGCTGCTTGTTTGGTCATGGACTCGGTATAAAAAGCGTAATTATTTCGCCCATCCAATTTAGCACGGTGCATAGCGGAGTCAGCATTTCGTAATAAGCTGTCATGGTCATCGCCATCACTGGGGTAGATAGCAACGCCCATACTGGCAGTTAGCCTTACAGATTGAGAATTATCCAGTATAAACGGACGCTCAAACACACTGCGAATGCGATCAATTGATGAGGTGACAGAATCGGTCCCCATAATACTAGGCAGCATGATGACAAATTCATCGCCACTTAGACGGGCTAACACATCAAAATCAGATAAGGCGTAAGATAAACGTTTAGCTAACTCAACTAAAATTTCGTCGCCAATAACATGACCTAGACTGTCATTAATGTGCTTAAAAAAGTCGATATCTAAAAACACAATCGCCAGCTGCTTTTTGGCCCGATGAGAGTGATTAACCTCTTGCTCAAGCAATGACATAAATTGCATTCTGTTTGGGAGCTGTGTCAGCGGGTCAAAATAGGCTAAATTTTTTAATTTTTCTTCATTTTGTTTTTGAGCAGAAATATCGGCAAATACTGCCACATAATACTGAATGATATTTTGTTTATCTAAAACGGCACTAATAGTGATCTTTTGTGGAAATATCGCCCCATGTTTGCGACGATTCCAAATTTCACCATGCCATTTACCTTGAACAAGTAACGTATTCCACAAACGCTCAAAGAAGCTTTTTGGATGACGACCGGAATTAAGTAATCTCGGATTTTTACCTAATACCTCTTCACGACTGTAACCCGTTATATCAGTAAAGGCTTGGTTAACTTCAGTAATATTTCCATCACTGTTGGTTATCACTACACCTTCTACAGCATTTTGAAACACACTCGCGGCTAGAATAAGTTGTTCTTCAGCCTCTTTGTGCTTGGCAATATTGCGGGTCATTCCGATAACCCCAGTCAATTTGCCTTGAGCATTGCTAATTGGGGCTTTAATGGTTTCGAGCCAGACTTTATTAAAGTTGACGTCGACTTCTTCACATTCAGACACCACTACGGAAGCTCCGCTATTGATGGCTAATTTATCGCTCTCAATAAATTCATTTGCAGTGCGTTGATCAAATAAATCAAAGTCGGTCTTCCCCAGAATTTGCTCTTTTGATTTTCGCCAAGCTCTCTCTACACTTTTATTACATGAAACATATTGCCCATTGGTGTCTTTTACCCAAATATGCTCTTCAAAAGCATCAATAAAGGATTGTAAATCAACATCAAGAGACACTGGCTTACTCGCATGAGAATCGATCGTTAATGAGCTTATATAATAGCGGATTGCATTACTTAGCATATCGGCTATGCGTATTTGCATAGCCGATAAGGCTTGATTTAATACCTCTTCAGACGGCGGCTTCTCTTGAGTGCTAAAGCTTATCACGCCAATAATAGTACCTTGGGCTGAACGAATAAGCTTGTGGTAGACACACGAGTGCTGATCGAGGGTGGTGACATTATGCGTGAGGGTCGCTTTGAGATGTTGTAATACACTAGACTCATGCTGTTGCTGGGTATTTTTATCAATATTTTGACTTGTGCAAATAACATCAATACTCAGTTCAATATTGACCTGATAAAAAATGATAGCAAGACGAAACTCGGCAGAAATATCGTTTATTTCTAGCTGCCATTCTCTTAATTGCGCTTGAGAAATAGCTTTTTTCAGCATATCAATTTCCTGAATAGTGTTGGTTGACTCATGTTCTTATAAGCATATTTGTATCCATTAAGAGTATGCTTATCGACATTATTTGCAATATTATTGCGAGATCAGATCATATCTGAAACTATCCTATTGGGTGTGATAAAACAACAATATGTCATCGATTAGAGTGATTAATGCAATAACCCACTACAAGTAACCGATTAAAGCTCCCAATTCAATCATTCCTAATGCATAAAAAACAAAAAAGGAGCCCAAAGGCTCCCTTTCTATTTTACCGACATAAACCCGATAATTTTCTGAATATTAGCTATTTTTCAGTGCCGCAATACGTTTTTCTAATGGAGGGTGGCTCATCATTAGCTCAGCCATTGAACGTTTACCGTTAATTCCAAAAGCCGACATTTGAGCTGGCATAGCACCAGATTCAGGACCTTGGCGTAAACGCTCTAACGCAGCAATCATTTTGCCTTTACCTGCTAATCGCGCCGCCCCTTCATCGGCCTTAAACTCTCGAATACGTGAGAAGTAAGCCACAATCATTGAAGCTAAAATGCCAAACAACATATCAAGCACAAATACCACAGCCATATAAGCAAACATGCCTAGGCCTTCACCTTCTTCATCATTGCTAGAAACAAAATTGTTAATAATGCCAGCGACAACACGTGCAGCAAAAATAACAAAGGTGTTCACGACGCCTTGGATTAAGGTTAAAGTCACCATATCGCCGTTTGCCACATGGCTGACTTCATGTGCAAGTACGCCTTCAATTTCATCTTGAGTCATGCCATAAAGCAAACCTGAACTCACTGCGACTAAGGCATTGTTTTTACTTGGGCCTGTAGCAAAGGCGTTCATTTCAGGTGACTGGTATATAGCAACTTCAGGCATCTTAATACCAGACTTTTCAGCTTGGCGTGCAACTGTTTCAACTAACCAACGCTCCATATTATCACGAGGATGGGTGATGACTTCGCAACCCATGGTTTTCTTGGCCATCCATTTTGAAATGGCTAAACTGATAAACGAACCACCAAAACCAAAAATGGCAGCAAATACTAACAGTCCACCCATTGTTGAGGTATTAACCCCAAGAATAGACATTACAATTGAAGCAACCAGTAATATGGCAAAGTTGGTTGCGATCAACAAAAATATACGCTTCATTTAAGCTCCTGTATGGCAAAAGTGCCGATTTTTCATTGTTACTAAAGACATAATATGTCCAAAAAATTTAAATTCAAGCTTAGTTGTATTAAAAAAATTTATACTCTTTTATGAGCTGACAAAACAGAGACTTGAAATTCAAGCGAGCTGAGTCTAGGGAGGTTTGATTAATTGAAACTGAAAAATAACCGCCAAAAACAAACTCTGTGTCGACAATGGTTAATCTTTGTTAAACTGTCGAAAACAATGAACAAAAAGGACTTTTTATGACCATTAATGCGTTAATGCTGAGTGCTTCACGCGTCGGTGACTCTGCTTATTTAACTCATGCTGTCGAGCTTATTCGTCCATTAACCCAACCTGGGCAACAGTGGCTATTTATTCCCTATGCGGGAGTCAGTGTTAGCTACGATGAATATTTGACAAAAGTACAGACTGCACTTGAACCACTGTCAATAACCATTAATAGCATTCATCAATTTGCCGACCCAAAACAAGCAATTCAAGATGCGGCCGGAATTTTGGTTGGCGGTGGTAATACATTTCAATTACTTAACGAATTATATCGTTACGACTTAGTCCATTTAATCCGTGAACAAGTACAAAGTGGTATGCCGTACATTGGCTGGAGTGCTGGCTCAAACATTACTGGAGCCAGCATTCGTACCACCAATGATATGCCAATTGTTGAACCACCATCATTTACCGCCTTAGGTATACTGCCGTTTCAATTAAATCCGCATTACACTAATTACCAGCTGCCGGGTCATAATGGTGAAACGCGCGCGCAACGCTTGTTAGAATTTACCTTAGTTGATCCTTTAACGCCGGTTATCGGAATCCAAGAAGGCAGCGCCCTATGGCGTCAAGATGAAACATTACGGTTAATTGGCAATGAAGTAGCTTACTTATTCCATGGTAAGCAACAAGAAGTAGAGATAGCGGCTAATAGCGATTTATCTGATTACTTATAATTGAACTATCTGTACAGTTACTTATCGATAACTTACTAAAATCCACTAAACCTAAACCTAAACCTAAACCATTGAGCTTTATCTATAAGCTCAATGGCAGTTAATGTTGAGTGATTGGCCATTAAAAGTTACTGGCGACTGTTTGCTGATTAATACTTAGTATGAACAGTTACTAATTACTCAGTATCATACTGATTTCGTTCACTAGGTATGTCGGTTAAGTATTCAACAAATTCGACTTCAAACCCGTTCGGGTCTATAAAGTAGCGACTTTTATAAAAGGGGTCATGACCACCGATGATCGCCACCTCAAAACCGACCAAGGCCAATCTTGCCACTAATGCATCAATGTTATCGACTACATAGGCAAAGTGTGCCAAACCTAATGCATTACTTTTAAGATCGCGAGCTTCCCCTGTCCCCGAATCATTTAACGACAAATAATGATAATCATCACCAAAATGTAGCCATTTTCTTGGTGTACCATGCCATATAGATTCGCCACCACCACGCACTCGCCAATGCGGAAATGCGGCTTTATAAAATACTAATGACTCGTCTAAGTCATTCACTACTAAATTTAAATGTTCTAATCGCATCTCTTATCTCCTTATTAATAATTCAACACAGCTTAATACCTCAAGTTAACTTGAGGTAAAGGGTTATTTTTGCCAAAATGATAAAAAATAGTTGGAATAATAATGGAAGCAGAATTAAGTGTTGGCCAAGTTGCAAAGCGTTGTGGGATCAATGTGTCCGCTATCCACTTCTATGAACAAAAGGGCTTAATCAGTAGTTGGCGAAATCAAGGCAATCAACGTCGTTATGCACGAGACGTTATTAGGCGAATATCGCTCATTAAAGCGGCGCAGCAATTAGGGATATCACTTGATGAAATACACCTTGCTTTCGCGAGTCTACCCAGTGGAAGAACAGCGACTAAAGAAGATTGGGCTGATTTATCCAATGCTTGGAAACAATCACTAACCCAAAGGATTATTAAGATGCAAAAATTAAAAGACTTATTAGAAGGTTGTATTGGTTGTGGTTGTTTATCGATGAAAAACTGTCCACTGTATAATCCTGATGATTTGCTCGCTAAACAAGGGCCAGGACCGGTGCTATTAAACAACCAAGACACAGAATAACGATTAGACTAATAAATTTTGAACGCAAAAAAGCCTAGTGTAAAAACTAGGCGTAAGCAATGAGCTAAAAATGGGGAGGGAGATAACACTAAAGGTTGTGAATATGGCTTAAATATTAGATTACACTTAAGCCACATATACACCAAGCTAACAATAAAGGTTTAGCCGAGCGTGTTTGTTGCGACAATATCAATTTTACGTGGTTTCATCGCTTCTGGAATTTCACGAATCAAATCGATATTGAGTAAACCGTGTTCTAAGTCCGCCCCAATCACTCGCACATGATCAGCTAGTTGGAAAGTGCGTTCAAAGCCTCGTTCAGCAATGCCTTGATGTAAATATTTTCGTTCATCACTTTTAGCAGTCTTATTGCCTTTAACTAATAATTTTTCGCCTTCGCTCATGATATCTAATTCAGGCATAGAAAAACCTGCAACAGCCATAGTGATCCGATAACGGTTTTCACCTAAAAGCTCAATATTATAAGGAGGATAACCAGTGTTAGCATTATTGGCTGCTGCATGTTCAGCAAGTTGCGCTAAACGATCAAAACCAATCGCACTTCGATAAAGAGGAGTTAAATCTGGAGAAATATTAAAATTACGCATGTTCATACCCTTGTCTAAAGCAATATGTAAAAATGACCACTGTTTATGTTAGTGGTGTTACGAGTTTACAGTCCTTTCGGCACTGTGTTAGCAAGTTTACTGAAACCTCAATCGAGCATTTCGTTAATCATTCTTGCTACATAATATATATATGGATGACTGAAAATATAACAAGTGTAGCAGGTGAAAAAATAATATTTAAGTCACAAAAACCTTAAAATAGACTGTAAAATCAGTGAACTAAAAAAAATAACTATTTTAGGTAATAATCAGTGGTATTAAGTTGATTTCACAATGATGACTTTTGTCACTGGTAATTTTGTTTGAAGTCGTCACAATAATAGACAACAAAACACATCAATCTGCACTCAGGATAAGAGATGAGCATATGGTGATAAAGATCATAAATTTAGACGTTAGCCACTACCAAACTAGTCATCTGTTTTACTCATAAGGCAAAATGAAGCATTAATAGCTGGTCTATTGCAGGTTAATTTAACGAAGTTAGCAAAGTAACAGGCTATTTAATAAGACTAATAAGGACATTTTATGAACCCAGCAACAATGGCATTACTGATCCCAATTTTGGCTATTTTGGGCAGTTTTATCGTGAGCATAATGAAACTTAGAGAGCGCCAAGCTCGTGCCACAACAGACCAAGCAAGCAACAATAAAGCCCTACATGATGAAATAAGCGCCCTACGTAAACGGATTGAAGTGCTTGAGCGTGTTGTAACCGAAGACGCATACGATCTAAAACAAAAAATTAATAATGCATAAGTTGTTTTGAACACTATTAGCATCGAGTCAATTGCAGACTATTTTAAATTGCTCAGGTTTAAGGCATAAAACAAAAAGGCCACCCGATTAAGGTGGCCTTGCGGTGTTCTTTGGCCCCCTAGAACTGACCCACTCTCGCATGGGCATATCAACCACACGGGTCAATGGTTTAGGTCCAAGAACGGCTTTAAATCTCAAATTACAGACGTAAAAAAACCCGCTACATAATAGCGGGCTGTTTCACGACTCTTTCAAGTCAATTAGGTGCCTGGAACTGACCTACTCTCGCATGGGCATATCATCCACAGTAGCTAATGATTCGAATTGAGAAAGTCTTTAGACACAAAACAAAAAGGCCACCCGATTAAGGTGGCCTTGCTGTTTTATTTGGCGCCTGGAAATGACCTACTCTCGCATGGGGAGACCCCACACTACCATCGGCGATACTGTGTTTCACTTCTGAGTTCGGAATGGGATCAGGTGGTGCC
>NZ_JACJDX010000026.1:0-5532 GCF_014163775.1 Shewanella sp. SR43-8
GCCATCTGGACGTAGCATATTAAGTACTTTGCTTTGAAATAACTTAATCGCTGCAACGGTTTTAGAGCTTTCAGGGCTAGAGCCTAAACGGCCATCAACAATTAATGATTTTGTAGGAGGAATGAATTTAAGCAGTTTGTTTAAACCACTTTGTACTGTTTTTACATCGTTTACATTGTTAGCTCCACCCAGCCCGACAGCTTGAGTTATTTTTATCGATGACATCGTATTATCCTTGTCATTAGTATAATAGCTACAGTAATACATTCATGAGTATTTATCGGCTATTATTTTTAGTTTATCTAACAAACCATCTTTCAACATATAATTAGGAATATTCCACTCGTGAGGTGTTATATTAGAAATATAACTTTTCCTATTACCATTCCAAATATTTAAGCCAGGTAAGTTTTCAGTGCAACAATGTGCCATGGCATTAATGCCAATGGTTTCGGTTTCAAATTCCGCAGTAGTATTGCGTTCAAAGTCTGAAAAACCTCCTGCATCCGGATTTTTAAAAAAACCATTTTCTATTCGGTCAATAATCCACGGCAATGCGGTTAACGGATATTCGGACTGTGAATAACTTCTTTTCTTTTTCATTTTTGAATAAAAATCAGTCGATATAACCAAGTGGCTACCCTTTTTAATGAGTAAAGTTGTCTCATCAGAAAACATCTCATAATCAACCATTAACAATACTTCCTCATCACTTTTAAGATTACGATGATCTATTAATCCCAATGGTTTACATATTACATTGCTCAAGTGTTTATCCTTTAATCGATGTTAAATGAATAGTGGTCACATTTTTCATTTCAGCAATGGTTGGCGAATTATTTCCCCTAACAGACCAAATATTTTAGAAAAACCACCAGAACTTGACTAAATATGATTATTTATCAGTTATCTCCTCATTTTTTAATTGACTTTTATGTTATATTTATTGAAGAGTAGGTGTTAAAACAATCGATCGTCTGATTTTTTTCATTTAGTTTAATACTCTCAGGAAAGTCGAATACTTTTTTTAATTCATTAAAATCGATGTCATATCGTAAATGACAAAAATATCCCGTTCTATTATTACCCCAAACATATGTATTTACTGACTTATTACCATTGTTAATTAAGTAATCAACTACAGGCTGCAAGTGAGAACAGCTAGGTTCCCCATCTCTAGGATAAGGCAAAACTTTTGTTTTATTCATTATTTATTACCCTTTGCTCTTAGTATATTTAATTTTTGACTTATATCTGGAGCATTAATATCTTTCATTTTTTCTAGTGAGTTTCGAACCGGAGCCAATTTACTCAACTGACTATCTTGAATAAAGTACTGTTCGTGTGTTTAATAACGTCATGGGTTAAATTGTGGGTTTGCTTTTATCGACCCAACAGCGGCAGCCCCGAGAGGAATATCTTCTTTAACTTCAAATATCTGTACATATTTTTTATACTCATCACGACCATCACCCGCATAAACTTGCACTCCCTGATTCAACGCTTTAGAGCTAACAAAACCATCTTTAGCCCTTGCTATTTCAACAGCACCTTGAGTTGTAAAATAATTTCCAGTGATCCCACCTTGCTCTTTCCAAGTTATATGCGCTAGTAACATTCCTTTTGGAATAGCGATGTTTTCGAGATTATCAACTCCGATATATGGCTCTTGCCCTTGGTAAGATGCTGATTCTTCAGAAGCAGTAAACTCTTTACAGCTTAAACCAAACGGATCCACCCAATTCACTGAATTTGGGGCATATTGATAATGGTTTATACCGCCCACCAAACGAATAGGGTCTTGGTGTATAAATCGAGCTTGCTGAGGGCTGTAGTACCTAAAACGATTGTAGTGTAACCCTGATTCGTCATCAAAGTATTGGCCTTGAAAACGGATTGGGTTAGTAATTTTGTCTTGCAGAGCTGAATAATCAACATGCTCATTATCCCCACCTCAAAATCTAAGCCTTCAATAGTTTGACCAAACACGTCTTGTTGGCTGCGCCAGACAATTTGGGTGTTTTCATCGGTCAAGCAAATCGGCGTGCCGAGTTGGACTAAATGGTAATAATAAACCTGCCCGGACTTAATTAGTGCTACAGGTGTGAAAGTATCAGGCTGATAAATAAACCAGGTGTATTCAGCTAAGGTGCATTCGCCAATCAGCTGATGATTATCCCAAATAAAGTCGGTTCGACCGAGTTCGGTGATTTTTGCACTGCGACGGCCTAAGGCATCATATTCGTATTGCGTCAGCTTGCCGTTAACGTTGATTTGCACCAGTTGATTTAAGCCATTAAAGCTGCGCTGTTGTTTATCGACAGTGCCAATTTGGCTGATTTGATTGCCACTAGCGTCGTAACGATAATCGAAGTAATTGATGTTGCTTATCATATAGATAACGTCTGGACACAAATAATTGAGTCTCTTTTTGTACATGTCGCCATGTCTGCTCAATTAATCTTGAATAGCTATCATAGGCATGACTGAGTTCAAGTTGATTACCCTGTATCGTTTTATGCAATAAGCCTGATGACAGATAGTGATAATGAGCCAGCTGCACAATCGGCTTCGATGGGCCATGGCCTGTAAAGCGACTGTCTATTAATGTAATGCCACTTAATTGACAGTTTTATTGTTGAAATACTACTGCCAGTAACTATGAGCTTTCATACATAAACCATAGGCATGAGGTAGAATATTGCCCTCTTTAACGACTAAACAACAACCTTCGACAGGCGTATCATCTAAGGTATAGCCAAGACTTTACCCCCAATTAAAAGCAGGTGCGTTAACCAGTAATGCACCTATATTTTGGCTATCCATTTTTAAAGAACTAAACAGGGTTTCACACTAAAGGAATGATTCAATCTTTAAAGTACAGTGCCGTGGGTCCATCAATCACTAAATTGATAATCTTGACCCCAAAACGACATTTAGCTGCGTATTCCTTCATCTACAATTGGCGATAGCACACTTCGTAAGGGTGGATTATGCGTCACAATCGATTTTTGAAAACTCACATTTAAATCAGCTAATGACTCAATACCAAATTCTTTTAATGCTGACATCAATTGCTCTCCCTTGATATTTTTATCACGTAAATCAATCACAAAGCTTTGTAAATTTTGCAGTTCAGCCAATATTTTACTGACTTCTTTACTTAATGGTGCTTGTGCTTCTTTTAACGCGTTATAAGCCGCTTCCCTTGCGCTGTCTGATGATGAGAAAAGTGTTATTTTTTCATCAAATGCAGAGTGTAATTCTGCTTTATACAGTGTTAATTTTTCAACAATATCAGCAATAGTCATCTCTTTTTCACGGCTGAACTCCTGCTTAGCGTCATCTATACGCTCGAATACTTTTTCTAATCGTTCTTCATAGTCGTTAAAGTCATTCACCACTCGCCATAAATCAGCAACCGATTTCTGCGGATAATCCGCCTCTTCAATCATGCCAAAAATCTCCATACGAATAGCGTTTACCGCTAACATCGCAGGTTTAATGGCGGCTATCGCAAATACTCCTATAACAGCATACAATTGATATTCTGACGTCATGCCAGGAACGTGACCAGTAACAAAGTAAACAACGCCAGCATTGATAATATGCGCAACAACTGCAATTACTCCGGCTTTAATCTTAATTTTTTTAACTCGGGCTAAATCATTGGTTAAATCAATACTGTCAGGCTTTTGCGGATGTGTTGCTCGCCTCTCTAACATGGTTTGAGCATTACGGGCGATAAAATAGGTGCTACCGATTAATAAGCTAATAGTAGAGACATACCAAAGATAAAGAGTGGCTGATACCCAAACATGGAATTCAAATTCTGGGACGTCATATTGCTGAGCAAACCATTTAATCAACACGACCAGCAAAAATGTCCCCACAATCCAACCTAACCACTCCTTGATTGTTTGAGTGTAAAATTCGCGTCTAATTTCGCCAAATATATCGTGCATAGTATTCCTTTACTTTGTTAATGATGATAATTCCACCTAATTCCTGTAAGAAACTAGGCGTCAGATATTAAGGTGATAAGTTGATTTAATGTGGGTATGAGACCACTAATCACCAAGACAATGAAATAATTAATAGTTGAAAAGATAAAAGATAATCTTTGTTAATTTTACCATTCTTTATAGAACCCTATGTGTGTAAACGTTATTCTTCGAGTTAAATGCCACACAAAAAAGCGTTAACCACCACTCGCGAAAAACGGGGATAATAAGGAATATATTCTACGCTAACGATGGTGCCTTTGGGTCTGGAAATACTATTCAATTCAGTAGCCTTATCGGCTGACAGCACAGCAACTGAGATAAATGCCAATGATATTATTTTAACGCTTTTTATGTATACCCGTTAGGTCAAAATCATAGTATGCCAATTGGTTTATTACCTTATTTTTAACTAATTCGGTATTGTTAACTTCAATACTTCCATTAACGATATTGATTTGGCTTAAATTACTACTTAAGGTAAAGTTTGGAAGTTCAATTAAATCAGAGTCTACATATTGGTACCCTTTCAATACCTGAAGCTTGTTCCCCGTATGATATTTAATCAAGGCATACTCAATATCATCTTTTTTTATCAATGTGATATTTGGCGTGTGTCCCTTCAAACGAGCAGCAATAAATGGAACACCTTCATTATATGCTAAAACATAGGTGTCAAGAGTCGGTAAACAAATGCCCGATTTATCTTCATGTAAAAGTTTAACTTGATCAAATCTTTTTGACTTAACATCATCACTACTAAATTGCACTACTATCGGCTTTATCACTTTTATTTGAATACAATCTGACGCTGCAGCAAAATGGCTACCGGTCAATAATAAGACTGCAAAAATAGATTTATATAACTTCATTACTTAACCCCATAGGTTTGCCAATTATGAACATACTCTTGAATCGTTCCCTTACCTAACGGCGTATTGTAATAGGATTTCCAATACGCTGCCTGACCATGAAGATCATCCTCTGATGGTAACCCTGCTTGAGCCCTTAAATAATGCACTCTTGCCATAGCACATGCATATAGATCATTATCTTTTAGCTCTTGTAATTTGTCATCATTGTTCAACAATTCGCTGACTTTCTTTGCAAGCTCAGGTCTGTATGCTAGATAATTATCCCAAATATCATCGTGTGTGGCTGGTTCTATTTGAAAATAACTTAAAGCAGGCCCGCCACCTAATTGTTGTCGGTATTTTAAACGGCTCTCTTGGATGGCGGTTCCTAGTAGTAACATTTCTGCTTTTCTGGAGGCTAAACCTATTTTCAAAAGAGCCGGCTTTATTACATTTGTCATGAAAAGTTTAGGGTCTTGCATGCCCGCGATCTGAATGCTCTTTACTATCAACATTTCATTCATCTTTCGAAGAGTTCGACCATTTAAATCAATTTTGCCATCTGGACGTAGCATATTAAGTACTTTGCTTTGAAATAACTTAATCGCTGCAACGGTTTTAGAGCTTTCAGGGCTAGAGCCTAAACGGCCATCAACAATTAATGATTTTGTAGG
>NZ_JACJDX010000027.1:0-2976 GCF_014163775.1 Shewanella sp. SR43-8
ATTCTAACACTAAGTCGTATCAGTAAAACCCATCTGGGTTGTATGGTTAAGCCTCACGGGTCATTAGTACAAGTTAGCTCAACGCCTCACAACGCTTACACACCTTGCCTATCAACGTAGTAGTCTCCTACGGCCCTTTAGAGAGCTTAAAGCTCTAGGGATGACTCATCTTGGGGCTCGCTTCCCGCTTAGATGCTTTCAGCGGTTATCGATTCCGAACGTAGCTACTGGGCAATGCCATTGGCATGACAACCCAAACACCAGCGGTTCGTCCACTCCGGTCCTCTCGTACTAGGAGCAGCTCCCCTCAATCATCCAACGCCCACGGCAGATAGGGACCGAACTGTCTCACGACGTTCTGAACCCAGCTCGCGTACCACTTTAAATGGCGAACAGCCATACCCTTGGGACCGACTTCAGCCCCAGGATGTGATGAGCCGACATCGAGGTGCCAAACACCGCCGTCGATATGAACTCTTGGGCGGTATCAGCCTGTTATCCCCGGAGTACCTTTTATCCGTTGAGCGATGGCCCTTCCATTCAGAACCACCGGATCACTATGACCTACTTTCGTACCTGCTCGACGTGTATGTCTCGCAGTTAAGCTGGCTTATGCCATTGCACTAACCGTACGATGTCCGACCGTACTTAGCCAACCTTCGTGCTCCTCCGTTACTCTTTGGGAGGAGACCGCCCCAGTCAAACTACCCACCAGGCACTGTCCTCAACCCCGATAAGGGGCCAGAGTTAGAACATCAAAACTACAAGGGTGGTATTTCAAGATTGACTCCACTCAGACTAGCGTCCAAGCTTCAAAGTCTCCCACCTATCCTACACATGTAGGTTCAATGTTCAGTGCCAAGCTATAGTAAAGGTTCACGGGGTCTTTCCGTCTAGCCGCGGGTATACGGCATCTTCACCGCAATTTCAACTTCACTGAGTCTCGGCTGGAGACAGCGTGGCCATCATTACGCCATTCGTGCAGGTCGGAACTTACCCGACAAGGAATTTCGCTACCTTAGGACCGTTATAGTTACGGCCGCCGTTTACCGGGGCTTCGATCATGAGCTTCTCCGAAGATAACCCAATCAATTAACCTTCCGGCACCGGGCAGGCGTCACACCGTATACGTCATCTTGCGATTTTGCACAGTGCTGTGTTTTTGATAAACAGTTGCAGCCACCTGGTATCTGCGACTCCCGTCAGCTTAGAGAGCAAGTCTCATCACCAACAGGAGCGTACCTTCTCCCGAAGTTACGGTACCATTTTGCCTAGTTCCTTCAGCCGAGTTCTCTCAAGCGCCTTGGTATTCTCTACCCGACCACCTGTGTCGGTTTGGGGTACGATTCCCGCTAACCTGAAGCTTAGAAGATTTTCCTGGAAGCATGGCATCAACTACTTCATCACCTTAGTGACTCGTCATCAGCTCTCAGCCTGTACATTTAAGTACGAATTCCCGGATTTGCCTAAGAATTCAACCTACCACCTTAAACGCGGACTACCAACGCCGCGCTAGCCTAGCCTTCTCCGTCTCTCCATCGCAGTTAGCGGAAGTACAGAAATATTAATCTGTTTCCCATCGATTACGCCTTTCGGCCTCACCTTAGGGGTCGACTCACCCTGCCCCGATTAACGTTGGACAGGAACCCTTGGTCTTCCGGCGAGGGAGTTTTTCACTCCCTTTATCGTTACTCATGTCAGCATTCGCACTTCTGATACGTCCAGTGTGGGTTACCCCTTCACCTTCAACCGCTTACAGAACGCTCCTCTACCGCGCACTTCTAATGAAATGCACCCGTAGCTTCGGTGGTATGTTTAGCCCCGTTAAATCTTCCGCGCAGGCCGACTCGACTAGTGAGCTATTACGCTTTCTTTAAATGATGGCTGCTTCTAAGCCAACATCCTAGCTGTCTAAGCCTTCCCACATCGTTTCCCACTTAACATACACTTTGGGACCTTAGCTGACGGTCTGGGTTGTTTCCCTTTTGACAACGGACGTTAGCACCCGCTGTCTGTCTCCCGAGTAGTACTCATTGGTATTCGGAGTTTGCAAAGGGTTGGTAAGTCGGGATGACCCCCTAGCCTTAACAGTGCTCTACCCCCAATGGTATTCGCTCGAGGCGCTACCTAAATAGCTTTCGAGGAGAACCAGATATCTCCGAGTTTGATTGGCCTTTCACCCCCAGCCACAAGTCATCCGCTCATTTTTCAACATAAGTCGGTTCGGTCCTCCAGTTGATGTTACTCAACCTTCAACCTGCCCATGGCTAGATCACTCGGTTTCGGGTCTACACCTTGCAACTAAACGCGCAGTTAACACTCGGTTTCCCTACGGCTCCGCTATTCGCTTAACCTCGCTACAAAATGTAAGTCGCTGACCCATTATACAAAAGGTACGCAGTCACGGTCTCAAGAACCGCTCCCACTGCTTGTACGTACACGGTTTCAGGTTCTATTTCACTCCCCTCACAGGGGTTCTTTTCGCCTTTCCCTCACGGTACTGGTTCACTATCGGTCAGTCAGGAGTATTTAGCCTTGGAGGATGGTCCCCCCATATTCAAACAGGATGTCACGTGTCCCGCCTTACTCGTTTTCATCTATGGTTAGTTTTCGTGTACGGGGCTATCACCCTGTGCCGCTGAGCTTTCCAACTCATTCCACTAACACCCCATAGACTTAAGGGCTAATCCCCGTTCGCTCGCCGCTACTAGGGGAATCTCGGTTGATTTCTTTTCCTCCGGGTACTTAGATGTTTCAGTTCCCCGGGTTTGCCTCACAACACTATGTATTCATGTTGTGATACATGCTTATGCATGTGGGTTTCCCCATTCGGATATCGTTAGCTCAAATGCTTATTACTAGCTCGCCAACGCTTTTCGCAAGTTATTACGTCCTTCATCGCCTCTGACTGCCAAGGCATCCACCGTATACGCTTGGTCACTTAACCATACAACCCAAATGAGTTTCACTTACGTG
>NZ_JACJDX010000028.1:0-4739 GCF_014163775.1 Shewanella sp. SR43-8
GGAGCGTTATCGATTTGAGCGAAGTTTTTAACTTCACCACCATAAGTTTTAGACAAAACGGCAGAGATTGCTGCTGTTAAAGTTGTTTTACCATGGTCAACGTGACCGATGGTGCCCACGTTTACATGGGGCTTGTTACGTTCAAATTTAGCTTTTGCCATGGTATTGCCTCAGTCCAATTATCTTGGTGATGAAAACACATATAGTAAAAATCCGATGCATTAAATGACATCGAATCGATTATTTAGGGTTAGGAAGTTTATTCATGACAAGCTGGTGTTGATAGGCAGATTCGCACTGCCGACTCACCCTCATTAAAGGTGCGCTCTACCAACTGAGCCGTATCAGCGAACAAATTTGGAGCGGATGGCGGGAATCGAACCCGCGTTATCAGCTTGGAAGGCTGGAGTAATACCATTATACGACATCCGCGCAACCTGTTTAGGCTACCTAACTACCTAGAAAATGGTGGAGGGAGAAGGATTCGAACCTTCGAAGGCTGAGCCGTCAGATTTACAGTCTGATCCCTTTGGCCACTCGGGAACCCCTCCAGAAAAATGGTGCCGGCACCAAGAGTCGAACTCGGGACCTACTGATTACAAGTCAGTTGCTCTACCAACTGAGCTATGCCGGCGTATCATTTCGGGTTCGGATATTAGGTAAATGTGCCCCAGAGTGCAAGAGTAAAATGATAAAAAAACTAAAAAAAGTTTCAAATGACGTTTTTTTGCACTTGTTTAGCACAAAAAGAGTGATTAGTAGGCAAATGTAATTAGTGATGCAGACAAATGAGAACCAAACTATTGTCGCCATTTATACGATAGTGTAATGTGCCTGACCAACCTAGAGGAATGGTTATGAACCCAATTAACTCAATACAAGATGCACTCTACTTTGCTTTTCAGCGCGAGCATTGGGCTGAATTACGCAAATCAGTGCCACTCACATTGAGTCAGGCTGAATTAGAAAACCTGCGTGGTATGAATGAAAAGCTGTCTTTAGATGAAGTCACTGACATTTACCTTCCTCTCAGCCGTTTACTGAATTTATTTGTCGGCTCTAAACAACAGCGTGGACTCGTTCTTGATAAGTTTCTTGAACAGAAAGCTTCTCCAGGTCCTTACATTATTAGTATCGCAGGAAGCGTAGCTGTCGGTAAGAGTACCACAGCACGCATCTTACAGACGTTATTACAGCGTTGGCCCGAGCATCCTAAAGTTGATTTAGTCACTACTGATGGTTTTTTATATCCATTAGCAGATTTAAAGCGTAAAGGACTACTGCAGCGTAAAGGTTTTCCTGAAAGTTATGACATGAAAATGTTAGTCGAATTTATATCGGCTGTTAAAGCTGGAAATAAAGAGATATTGGCACCACTTTATTCTCATGTCACTTATGATAGATGTCACGATGAACATCAAGCTATTCGCCAACCTGACATTTTGATTTTAGAAGGTTTAAATGTACTGCAAACGGGTTTAGATACCCCAATCGACACCAGAAGACCTTTTGTATCAGATTTTGTCGATTTCTCGATTTATGTTGATGCCGATGAGTCATTGCTTAAAGATTGGTATAAACAACGATTCTTGCAATTTAGAACTGGGGCGTTTAGTGACCCAAACTCATTCTTTCATCACTACTCTTCTTTGACCGACGATGAAGCGAATGTAATTGCTGCCAATATTTGGGATACCATCAATGGCCCCAATTTATCATTAAATATTCAGCCGACACGCGAGCGAGCTCACCTGATTTTACAAAAAGGCCCCAACCACTTAATGGATCGGGTTTTACTGCGCAAATAACACGATATGCGCCTATTATTAGGCGTTATTTAGTAAGACTTGTTCGAGATAACGGACTCACTCAATATTCAAAAGTACGCCATAAGGTGTGACACTTAGTCATTCTAAGCAAACACCTTATAAATAACCAACCGATTGTATAAAAATAACAAACAACCGTTTAGTCGCCTCCTTCGGCCAGCATTTGAGTCTTTCTACCATGTTATTTCATTGTCTCATAGAGTAGAAAAACGTCATCCTACAGGCTTAGGCAGGCGTCAGCAGGCCTAAATTGCTGTAAAATTCACCTTATATAACCCACATCCTTATTGCCTATGTCGCTGCTCGAAGACTGATTTCACCACCTAAATAGCGCTTAATACCTTGGTCAGTTTCAAGCAATAAAGCACCTTGATCATCAATGCCTCGACAAATACCGTTCACACAATTGGGTGCCATGACTAATGAAACATCGCGATTAGCAAATAAATCATACTTATTCCAGCGATCCAAAAAAGCGCCCAACCCTTTTTGCTCAAATAACTGAAGATCAGTTTTAAGGGTTTTGTGCAGTTGGATCAATAGCTCGGTTTTATCTGGCATACTCATTAAACTGGAGAGATCACTCCAGGGCTGATCAATAAGCCCGCCTTGTTCTGCAGACATACTCATATTAATGCCAAAACCAATTACAAGCTCGGTTTGTTGCGCAGATGAGTGGGCTATTTCTACTAAAATCCCTGCTAATTTTTTATGTTCTAGATAAATGTCATTCGGCCATTTTAAACCTAGCCCCTCAACCCCAAACGCTGATAAAGCCTTAACAATAGAACAACCAACCACTAAGCTTAAGCCACTTGCTTTGCTAATATCGCTATGTAAACGCCAGAACATGGATGCATAAATATGGTGCCCGTAGGGAGACAACCATTTCCTGCCTCTTCGACCTCTGCCTGCAGATTGATATTCAGCGATGCAAATATCACCCGATTTAAGTTCACTAGTATGTCCAAGTAAAAAAGCATTAGTGCTTGTTGTTTCATCAAAATAAAAACAGCGGCCGTCAACATTATTGACAAGAATTGACTCATTTACTAAGGACATTGGCGTCGCTAACTTATAACCTCTCCCCTTTACGCTGTAGATTTCAATGCCATAATCTTTTAATGCGTCGATATGCTGATTAATCGCCGCCCGAGTAAGCGATAGAGACTGCGCTATCACCTCACCAGAAACAAAATGCTCATGATGCAAACAAGCTAAAATTTGACGTTTACGAGACCAATGTTCATTCATTTATGTCTATCTCCCCAGCAGAACCCAGAATCCTTGGCTCAGGTTGTAATCTAACGCCAAACTTATTGAAAACCGTCTGGATGACGTACAGCGCTAATTGGCATACTTCTTTACCTGAAGCATTACCAAGGTTAACTAAAACCAAAGCTTGTTCTTGATGAACCGCTGCATCACCTATATTAAAGCCCTTCAACCCAGCTTGCTCAATCAGCCAGCCGGCAGCAAGTTTATAATGATCATCACCTTGTGGGTAACCCACTAAAGCAGCATAACGAGTTTTAAGGGTATTATAGACATCTATTGATACCACAGGATTTTTAAAGAAACTGCCCACATTACCTAACTTTTTAGGATCAGGTAGCTTAGATTGGCGAACATGACACACACAATCAAAAATTTGTCTCGCGGTCACAGTTGCAGGATCTAAATGTTGCAGTGGACCATAGTTGGTAACGGCTTGCCACTGTTTAGCTAACTTTAAAGTCACTTCAGTGATAACAGCTAAGTTTTTAAGCTGTTGTTTAAAAATAGACTCGCGATAGCCAAATTGACATTGGTCATTATCAAAATGGACTAACTTTCCGGTATCCAGTTGTAAAAACTGAATCTGATGACAGAACCGATTAAATTCAACACCATAAGCACCAATATTTTGTATAGGAGCGGCGCCAACAGTCCCAGGAATCAGGGCCATATTTTCTAAACCATAAATCTCTCTCGAAAGGCAATACTCAACCAAGTGATGCCAATTTTCTCCCGCTTGTACAGTGAGATAATAAAAGTCATCGTCTTGATCAATCACAATCCCCGTAGTACTCACCTTGACAACCGTTCCCTGAAAGTCATCAGTAAATACCAGGTTACTGCCGCCACCAAGTATAAGCATTGGGTTTTGTTGTTGATACAACTCAATACATCTAGTGATTAGCTCATTTTTGCTAGTGACTTCAACTAAAGAAGCGCAATGCTGATTGAGGCCGAGTGTGTTTAATGCAGTAAGGGAGATAGACATAGACAGACATCAAATTCAAAAATATAACGCTATTGTAGCAGGGAATTAGATAATAAATTACCATGATTAACCGGAAAAACATGCTGTGAATAATGTCATCAGACATCGAAGAGCCATCATATATGTCACAGTTTGCAGAGCTATACTTAAAACAAATGATAACTGAGTGAATTACAGTCAACAATGACTAATAAACTTGTATTGATCCACCTTGTGAATGATCGCTATTCTAGTAGATCTCAAATTTAGCCTGTTAATGACCGACTCTTTTATGGGCATATCATCAACACTGGTCAATGGCTTAGGTTTAAGGCACAAATTGCAGACGTAAAACGCCCGCTACATAATAGCGGGCTGTTTCACGACTCTTTCAAGTCAAATAGGCGCCTAGAAATGACCTACTCTGACATGGGCATACTGGCCACACTGACTAATTGCTTAGGTTTAAGGCACAAAACAAAAAGGCCACTCGAGTAGAGTGGCCTTGCTGTGTTCTTTGGCACCTAGAACTGACCTACTCTCGCATGGGCATACTGGCCACACTGACTAATTGCTTAGATTTAAGGCACAAAACAAAAAGGCCACTCGGTTAGAGTGGCCTTGCTGTTTTATTTGGCGCCTGGAAATGACCTACTCTCGCATGG
>NZ_JACJDX010000029.1:0-3023 GCF_014163775.1 Shewanella sp. SR43-8
TACTGCGTTAGATAAACAAAATTTGTCTGGAAACCATAGAGCTGTGGCACCACCTGATCCCATTCCGAACTCAGAAGTGAAACACAGTATCGCCGATGGTAGTGTGGGGTCTCCCCATGCGAGAGTAGGTCATTTCCAGGCGCCTAATTTCTCTTTTACGAAAGAGTATGTTCCAAGAAGTAATTTGCTGATATGGCTCAGTTGGTAGAGCGCATCCTTGGTAAGGATGAGGTCCCCAGTTCGATTCTGGGTATCAGCACCAAGAGTTATCTAGTGTAATGTCCTAGAAAAGAGTTTGTCTGGAAACCATAGAGCTGCGGCACCACCTGATCCCATTCCGAACTCAGAAGTGAAACACAGTATCGCCGATGGTAGTTTGGGGTCTCCCCATGCGAGAGTAGGTCATTTCCAGGCGCCAAATAAAACAGCAAGGCCACCTTAATCGGGTGGCCTTTTTGTTTTTGCCTAAAGTTGTTCTCAATGTGAATCATTAGCTAGTGTGGATGATATGCCCATGCCAGGGTCGTTTGTTTTCCCAGCGATAAAGAATACTGCAAGGCCACCTTAATTGTGTGGCTTTTTGTTTTGTGTCTAAAGTTGTTCTCAATGTGAATCATTAACCAGTGTGGATGATATGCCCATACCAGAGTCGGTTATTTTCCCGGCGCTAAATAACACTGCAAGGTCACTTTAATCAGGTGGCCTTTTTGTTTTGTGCCTAAAGACTTCTCAATGCGAATCGTTAACCAGTGTGGATGATATGCCCATGCGAGAGTAGGTCATTTCCAGGCGCCAACTAAAACAGCAAGGCCACTCTAACCGAGTGGCCTTTTTGTTTTGTGCCTATAGTCTTTCTCAATACGAATCATTAGCAAGTGTGGATGATATGCCCATGCCAGGGTCGTTTGTTTTCCCAGCGATAAAGAATACTGCAAGGCCACCTTAATTGTGTGGCCTTTTTGTTTTGTGTCTAAAGTTGTTCTCAATGTGAACCATTAACCAGTGTGGATGATATGCCCATGACAGAGTAAGTTATTTTTAGGCACCTAGTTGACTTGAAATCGTCGCGAGATAGGCCACTATTTTGTTGCGGCTGTCTTGTGTCCAAAATTTGAGGGAATGGTCGTTGATAGCATTACATAATAGTATGTTTATATACCTATGCCAGAGGCGGTTATTTTATACGCTTAATTGATGTAAAAATCTCTGAGAAATTGAAGATGCGTTTAATGCATGTCATTTTTCGGTTGAAAACAATGATCGCACATGATCAATAAAAATCTATGGTCGATAACCCTGAGATAGCTGATTATTTCCAGGCATCTAATTAAGGTGAGTGAGTCGTGACACAGCGGGTTATAATGCAGTGGTTTTTATGGCTGCAGTTTGAGAACTCAAAGTACTTGAGCTATATAATCAAATATGACACTCGTATCGTGTATGTCGCTATGAGTAACAAGCTTTAATAAGAGCCGGAGCGAGGATGGATGAAGGTCCTGCGTTTATTAAACAAAGCTAGTAAGATAAGGTACTAGAAAATCAGCTTAGATGCTCGTCGTCACTAGTAGTTTTTAGCCTGTTATTTATGGCTTTATATTATCTCTTATTAAAGTCTAGTAACCATTTACTCATACTGCTGGTCTGTGGTGACATGCTGTTGATTTGACATTGTTCGTTGCTAACCTTCGCCGTTAATCTTGATGTTTCAGGTTTCATTTAATTAATAGGTTTCTGATGTTATTCATCTCTTTCTTGTCTACAAATCAAAAGTTATTAAATTGAAGCCGTACCAACCAGCTAGCCCACTATATCTAAGTATTATTTACCTATCTAAGCCGCAGTGAATTCAAATCCTTGACACAGTACCGTCTTAGATGTGTTCCTAAATAAGCCATCAGTTTTGCCTATCAGGCAGAAATTCTGCTACCCGTAATAATTGTTTAGCTCCTCAGTCTTACTAAGCTATCGATAGGTAAACTCATCGTATTCAAGCTGGCGATAGTATATAGCAACATTATGGCAAGTTAGAATGATGCTCGATAATGTAAATTACGCACTAAAGACTATTATGAAAAACGCCACCTCTTCAAACTAAGCTTGGCTTTGCCATATTATTTTTGTGTGGATTCTATCAATGTAATCACTTAAGTAAACGATACAAAGATTGTTATACAATTTGGTGACGTGACAATCAACATATCAAGATTGATCATCGCTTTGTTAAAATCCACAGTCATCTATATCTGCATCCTTTAAAGTAACTCTTTTTAAATATGCCGTAAGTCTATTCAAATATTCAGTTATGGTTCCTATTCGTCGTTAATAAGAACGACTCCAAAACTTGTCACTTACATTGAGTAACTTTATATCAATATCCCTTTGCTGTTTAAGGCAGAGTTTACCCATAGGATGATTCCTCAATCTTCTATGAGCACGTTAAGTGTCACTGCACACATCCAAGATCAACTCGTAAAACTCATAGTTAGTCTATATACAGTCGAATATAATCAAGTCTATTTAAATCAGCTCAGTTTTACATACTATCAATATAGGCCGCTTAACCTAACTAAGGGCCATTAAGCTATTAACATGGGTGAGAGTTTTTGTTTTTGGACCGATTGCACTCGACTCATTAAGCATGCATATAAATAAATGATACTTTTAATCGTGGTCTACATAGGATTTTACTATTCACGTCACTTTGCTACTTAGGATATTTTATCGCTTACAACCTCTTAATTGTGGATAAATCTGTGAGTAAGATGTTCTTAAGCTGGTGCTAACTTAAGTATAAAAATTAATTCATAAATATGACAAAAAAGGCCTTGCACAAAATCTTGTGGTGCCTATAATGCGCATCCACTGACACGGCAGACAGCGAAAGCGGTCACCGAGTTGGGTTGAATTAAGTGCTTCAAAACACTGGATTCAAGGCGAAAAGAAAGTTTGAAAAAACACTTGACGCCGACACGGGAAAGCGTAGAATACGCACCCCAAGCCAACGACCTAGCGTCTTACGGCGA
>NZ_JACJDX010000002.1:0-265428 GCF_014163775.1 Shewanella sp. SR43-8
TGAAGCTTGAAGCTTGAAGCTTCAATGCAGTCAATCACCTGCAGTGGGCTTATGTGCAGATACTGCTTCGGGACGCTTAACGAAAACGTCCCTGTTTTCGATACCCTCAGTCGCATCTACACTGGTTCATGCTATCTCTTCGATTTAGCTTCATTTGGTACGAATGTTAAGTTAACAGCGAACTTGGTTTTGCCCCGAAGTTTGTTAGTGGCGAGTTTTTTTCTAAGCGTCTGTTCTAGCTAGTTGACCAAATTTTCGTAATGCGAAAAATTTGCTACTTTAATTGTGACGATTCACATAAAATCTTGAATAACGTATTAGAATAAGTGAAGTTTAAAAATAGTAATCTAACATATATGCTTATTTCTTTTTACAGGGAGTTTTAGACTATGGCGCGACAAATGTGGGAAATCGAAGTTAGACACGATGGATTAAATAAATATCGGCATATTCGAGGCTCAGATCGAAATGTTGTCGTCCAGAAGGCATATGTTCAAGAGTTGAAATGGAAAGAAGAATGGGAAAAAAAGAAGATCGCGGATCAGATAAAAAGGGAAAAAATTCAGGTCGCAAAGAACAAAGAAATGAAACTGGATGAAGCTGCTAGTAGAACAGAAGCCGCAGAAGCTTATTTAGCTTCGATGCAAAGCACGCTGAAACACACACTCTCTGTGAATGACGCCATTGATTGGGATCAACTTATTAAACATGAGCGATATACGCTTGCAGAGCCTAAGGCTCCCGAACCAAAGTCAATACCAATAGAACCCCTTCCAAGTAACGAAAAATATATTCCACAACTTGGATTGTTTGACAGAGTCTTCAATAAACGTAGGGCTAGGCGAGAGGAAGAAGCTAAGACGCTATTTCAAGAAGACTATAAAAAGTGGTCAACAACAAAGACAGCAATTGATGTTGCCAATCAAGAAGCGTTCCATATACATCAGAAAAACCATGACAGATGGTTAGATACATCAAGTCAATTCTATGAAAAACAACGAAAGAGCAATGAAGCTATCAAGGCTAAACAACAAAGTTATTTGCATGGTGAAGCCGAAGCAATAGTGGATTATTGTGACATGGTACTAAGTAACTCAGAGTACCCTGAAAACTTCCCTCAAAACTGGGAGTTGGAGTATCAAGCTGACACTAAGCTACTCGTGGTTGATTATTCTCTGCCAAATCCAGATTCCATCAATCGCCTCAAAAGCGTGAAATATGTCGCCACTCGAGATGAGATGGTGGAATCATATATCTCAGACGCGACTCTGAAATCACATTACGATGATTTGCTTTATCAGATGGTATTACGCTCTATCCATGAACTATATGAAGCTGATTTGATAAATAGTATCTACTCTATCTGTTTTAACGGTTGGGTGTATTCAGTCGATAAAGCAACCGGCAATCGGGTTAATGCTTGTATTATGTCAGTTAGCGTTAGCAAAGATGAATTTTTGGCCATTAACTTAGACTTAATTGACCCTAAGTTATGCTTTAAGCAACTGAAAGGGATTGGAAGTAGTAAATTACATGGTCTTTCGCCAGTGGCGCCCATTGTGACGATCAATAAGGAAGATCGCCGTTTTGTATCAGCTTACGAAGTTATTGATGGTATCGATGGGGGTGATAACCTAGCGGCAATGGACTGGCAGGACTTTGAAAATCTCATCCGAGAGATTTTCGAAAAAGAATTCTCCATGAATGGTGGAGAAGTAAAAATTACACAAGCCAGTCGTGACGGGGGTGTAGATGCGATTGCCTTCGACCCAGATCCTATTCGTGGGGGCAAGATTGTAATTCAGGCTAAACGCTATACCAACGTGGTTGGAGTTTCAGCGGTTAGAGACCTGTTTGGTACCACCGTTAACGAAGGAGCTACCAAAGGCATTCTTGTCACGACTGCCAATTTTGGTCCTGATGCATATGAATTTGCCAAGGGGAAGCCATTGACATTATTAAATGGGAGTAACTTGCTTCATTTGCTAGAAAAGCATGGCCATAACGCAAGGATCGATCTCCAAGAAGCCAAGCTCAAACTTAGAGAGTAATTACCCCAAATTCGTGTCAACTATGCCATTCAGCCTATGTCAGTTGACCAATTTTTCGACTTGGATAAAAATAAATTATTATTCTCTAAGCGAAATGTTGAGGCTATAAATGAGGAGTACACTGTACCTTCGTGGATAGAGGAGATTAGGGGTGGGTAAGCTAGCTTATAACAAGCCACAGCACTCGGAAATTTTAATCCGAAACTCACGAATTAGATTTAGGAATCTAACGCGTTTCTGTGCATAAATGATTTAGATTCCCTGATTGAAAAGCCTAAATTCAGCTTTGAACTTGAGGCCGTTGAAGACTTTTTTATAAAAGAATGCGTGAGCTGGCCATGGATGGCTCGCTAGCTTTCGCGGTACAGGTCGTTCCTTGGCATCCTGCCATCACGACATTCGTGAATCCATTCACATCAGATGTACCATCGGAAGCGATAGCATTTTCACTCTTTACTGCAAGATGGGCCGTGGCAGGCTGCGAAGTCAAAAGCTGGATCGTACCACGTAGCGAAATTATCGCTTTTTAGATAATTTTGATGTGGCGGCTGGGCCAATTCTTTTATAAAGAGTAAAGAGGGAACAGCCGTTGGTTTCCTCTTGGTCTGGTGTGGGCGAAGCGCCACGACGTTAGTGGCCGTAGGCCATGAGTACAAAAGTACAAAAGTACAAAAGTACAAAAGTACAAAGAAAACACCGGGATCCCGGCTTAAAAACACTGCCGGGATGACGAGAAGGTCGCTAACAAGCTATAAACATCGAAGTTATTATGAGTCTGTGCTCTACAACGCCAACAGCTGTGGTAAATATTCGCTGTCTAACGCTGCAATTTCGACTTGTTCGGTGAGCACATCATGCAATATTTGATGACTGGTCAACGGATTAGCGAGTACCACTCGAAATACAGTGGTTTGTTGGCGCAAGTATTTTGCCGGTTTAATCCGTGTTCGTGACACAAATGATTTGCCTTGTTCACGTTGATGTTTTTGAATGAATTGAGTTAATCCATCCAGTAGTTCGTTGATTGTTGCAATTAACTCAGTGTCTTGATTCGATATGGCTGTTGTTAATATTGCTTGTACCGATCCGGGGACGTAGCGATAGGTTAGTAAACATAACTCAGGCGCAGTGACTAATTCAAAATCCTTATGTTGCTCAATAATCGTTGCAAAATAACGGGCTTTTTCTAGGCTGTTATTAATGAGTATTTCATAGCCATCGCGACCAATTATCTGTAGGCAAGCGTGCACTAACATCGCCATGCCTGGGCGCGAACCTTCCAGCGTTTGACTGCCTAAATCTTTTGAACCCACGCGTAAAATATATTCAGCATGATGCACAATGGCTTTGGCCAGTTCTGGGTCTTTAAATAGCACCATACCGGCGCCCATTGGCACGTACATTTGCTTATGGGCGTCGATCGTGACTGAGTCAGCTAGCTCGATGCCTTTTAGTAAGTGGCGATATTTGTTGGATAATAAACTCGCGCCGCCCCAAGCTGCATCGACATGAAAGTGACAATTTAACTCGCAGGCTAAAGCGGCTAACTCAGTTAATGGATCGACATTACCGGTTTCGGTTGTGCCAGCCACGCCGACAATCGCCATCACTTTGATATTTTGTTGTGCTAGTTTAGCCGCGGTTGCACGCATGGCGGCAACATCGACTTTATGATGTTCATCCGTAGGGATACTAATGATGTTATCTCGGCCAATACCTAATAAATCGGCCGTTTTACCTAATGAGTAATGACCCCGATCAGACACTAATATGGCAAGGTCTTCATAACCATAAAATCGTAATGCTTTCGTCATGCCTTCACGAGTAATACCTTTAAATTCGCCGCTAGGTTGCAATAATCGGTTTCGGGCTATCCACAGGGCGGTAATGTTGGCTACCGTGCCACCTGAACAAAATGCGCCAAGCGAATGATTTGCGCTGTGCATCCATTGGTCATAAAAGTCGTTTGATTGTTGATAAACCAAGTGGTGCATCATGCCTAATACTTGGCGCTCAAGAGGCGTAAAGGCTTTTGATGTTTCGATTTTAACCAAGTTTTGGTTCAGTCCTACCATCATCTTCGACAGCGGTAACACAAAATAAGGCAATGCTGATGTCATATGACCAATAAAACTCGGTGCAGCGGTATGAACTGAGTGCGCCACTAAATTTTGCATGATTTCGTCGGCATAATCAGAAACGAACTTAGGATCGGTGGGGATCTGATAAGCGTTAAAATCGGTTTCTATTTCTGATAGCGGCTTTTCCAGTGCGGCGATGCTATTACCTAAAAACCCCGCAAGGTCTTGTGACAACTTCTGTTCAATAATGCTCAACGTCGAGGTTGAATCTTCAGGTGCGGTAAAAATACGCAGTAAGCTGTCTTCTGAAGCGTATGCTTGACGGGTGATTTTCGAGGTCATTTTGCTTGCCGTAATGATGAAAACTCCATCCTGTTAGCATTGACTGATGCATTACGATTAACGCTGCACCTTCAGGACGAAATGAGGGTGCTAACTTTACTGTATGGCTGGTTAGGCTTCAAGTATTTATCGTGTTAATGCTGATGGTTAGGGTAGAAAAAATACTGATGACTGCTTATCTGTTGTGGTAGGAATACTTATGGTGGTAATGCCGGTGACATTGTGGTTATTGGTCGGCGCATGTGTGACTCGAGATCAATACTAGGTTATTCATCTAAAACGGATATCAATAGGGGAGACCTATTGCGATAAATTTCATTAGCATTGTAAAGTCAGCATAAATATCAATTGATATTTATGCTGACAGGATTACTTTTTCACTAATGATAATGACAACATTGCCGCAATATTACGGGCGGTATTGGTGAGATTCACCTGTGCTTCAGACAACACTTGTTCTAATGGCTGTAGTGCCGGAATAATAGCGAAAATAGCGTGCATGCCTTCGGCTAAAATAGCATCTGCATTTGGGCCTAGGCATCCGGAAATGCCAATCACCGGAATATTGAGCTGTTTAGCGACATGTAATACGCCCATGGGGGTTTTACCAAACACAGTTTGACCATCAATACGACCTTCACCTGTGATGACTAAATCGGCATTGTGGCAATACTCTGCTAATTTAACACTGTTGGTGACAATATCGACCCCAGGTTTTAAGGAGGCATTTAATATTGTCATCACGCCAAACCCCATACCTCCAGCCGCGCCAGCCCCAGGGTGCAGTTGGCACTGAGTATCAACAGATTGATAAAGTTGTTGGTTAACCATGTGAGCAAAATGGCCTAGAGCATGATCGAGCTGTTCAATCATCTCGGTTGTGGCCCCTTTTTGTGGACCAAAAATCGCACTGGCACCGCGAGGACCACACAATGGGTTATCGACATCGCAAGCGACCTCAATAACACACTCTTTTATGGCAGGATGGCACGACTGAACATCAATATGATGCAATGCGGCAAGGGCAGCTCCACCAAAAGGCAGTGGCTCATTAGCCATATTGCTCAGTGTTACCCCTAAGGCTTGCATCATTCCTGCGCCTGCATCATTGGTGGCACTGCCACCTAAACCTAAGATGATATGACGGATGCCGCGATTTAACGCATCGGCAATTAACTCACCTGTGCCAAAGCTGGTGGTCAATAACGGATTGCGTTGATTGACGGGCACCAGATGTAGCCCTGATGCCGCAGCCATTTCAATCACTGCAGTTTGCTTACCGTCTTCATCGAGTTGCCCCAACACACCGTAAAAAGCGTCAACAGGTAACCCCAGCGGGCCAGTAACAGTAAGATTAATGATTTGCCCTTGAGTAGCATCAACCATGGCTTGTACTGTACCTTCACCGCCGTCTGCCATCGGCACTTTGCAATATTGTGCATCAGGAAACACCTGTTTAAAGCCATCTTCAATGGCATTAGCCACTTCAAGGGCGCTTAAGCTTTCTTTAAATGAATCTGGAGCAATAACGATTTTCATATAAGACTCTGAATAATAAATTACAGTAAAATTAAGCTCAGTAGATAAACGGTGATCATCGCCGTGATACCTTGAATTAATGTCGCCATGGTTTGCGCGCGGTAAGCTTGTTTGACGCTCATGCGGCTAAACTGAGTTACAACCCAGAAGAAACTGTCGTTGGCATGTGACACTGTCATTGCCCCAGCGCCAATGGCCATAACGGTAAGGACGCGGCCCATTTCTGAGGCTAAGCCTATATCGCCTAATAATGGAGCCACTAAGGCCGAGGTGGCGACTAAGGCAACGGTTGATGATCCTTGTGCCGATTTGAGCGCGGCCGCGACGATAAATGGCATAAAAATACCCACGCCCAATGCCGATAAACTGCTACCCAAAAATGCACCAATTTCAGTGGCTTTTAACACCGCACCGAAGGCTCCACCAGCACCGGTGATCAATAGAATTGGCGCCGAAACTACTAAGCCTTGGCTAATACGTTCACTAAACTCTTTAATTTTTTCAGTCCCTTTAAGTAAAAATAATGATAAAAATAAGCCAATCATTAAGGCGTTTACCGGTTGGCCTAAAAAGACTAATAAATCGAATAAACCTTGTTCACCAAGCGGTTTTGAAGGGAAATTGGCAATAGAACCTAAACAAATGAAGATAATAGGCACAAAAATTGGCGCAAAGGCTTTTAGCGGGCTAGGTAATTCGCCGTATGCCTTTTTCAGATCGTCAAAGTCTGGTAGTTGTGCATTAAGTTCTTCAGCCCCTTCGCCGTCAGGTTGTTCGTTGGCAAAACGGTTGGCCCATAACATACCTGCAAAAGCGGCAATCGCGGCAACAAACACACCGACGGCAATAACTAAACCCAGTTGTGATTCAAGGCCTAAGTTACCAGCAGCTGCAATAGGGCCTGGCGTTGGCGGTACAAAGGTATGAGTGGCATATAGTCCCGTTGCGAGGGCGACACTCATGGCAACCTGAGACACTTTCATGCGGTTAGCCATTGATTGCTTTAATGAGTTTAAAATCACAAACCCTGAATCACAAAACACAGGGATAGACACCAAATAGCCAATCATTGACATGGTTAAGGTTGGAAAGCGTTGACCAAACAATTTAATGACAACATCTGCCATGGTGATTGCTGCGCCGCTTTTTTCAAGGATAGTGCCAATAATTGTTCCTAATACTATGACTAGGCCTATATAACCTAAAATACCACCAAAACCACCTGTGATGGTTTTAGCGATTTCGTTACTGGGTAAGCCATAAGCAAATGCGGTGAGAAACGACGCTAAGATAAGGGTTAAAAAAGGGTGAAGTTTGAATCTGGAGGTGGCGATGACGATGAAGGCGATCACGCCGAGTAAGATCAAGATTAGTCCCATAGAGTACTCGTTATTTATTGTTATTGGAGTGGTTTAGTTATTCATCATGGTAAACCTTTAGTGATAAATTACTTTGTTCATCCGCACTAATAACAATGCTCAAATAGACTATTTTTGTACTAATGCACAACTAAGCGCTGGGCTGGTGGATGAGCTGACCTAAATACAAACTCAGTAATCCATTAAAGCTGTGCAAATCAATATTGGTGATGGTTTGAATTTTATCTAATCGATAACGTAATGTGTTTCTATGGATAAATAGACTGTTAGCACAGGTTTGTATATCACCCATATGTTCAAGATACGCGGCGAGTGTTTTTTGCAGTTGTTGGTTTTTATCTACTTCAATCAGTTTCATATAGGGACTTGCCAGTGCGTTACCGCGCCAGTGATGACGTAAGCCGGATAACAGCACCTGTAAGCTGTAATCTTGGTATAAATATTTGCTTTTTTGCGGATGCAGTTTCTTGCCAATGTCCATGGTTTCTTTGGCCGTACGGTAAGAGTAACTGATGCCTAAATCACCACTGAAATAATGGCCTAAGGAAATGTGCAAGCTAAGTTGCATGTTTGCGGGCAAGCGTTTGAGTAATTTATTGATGCGTTGATTTTCAAGTTCAGGATCAAATTGTTTTCCGTCTAAAAAAGCGGGTTTCAAAATAACCAGTTGAGTGAGCGACGTCATGGCAATTAAGTTATCTCGTACCGGATTTTGTAATAAATACAGCACTTGTTTCAATGCCTGGTTGTCTTGCTGATACAAAGGGTTATGACTGTCGAGTTCAATAATCGCCGCCACTCTAGGTACGCTAAAATCGATACCTAATTGCAGCGCCCATTGTTTTAATGAGGGTAAGTCTTGCTCATTTGCATGAATCAACTGAGCAATAAACTCTTCTTTTTGACGGTTTTGCCATTGTAATTGTTCTTGTAGGTTAGCTTGTTCAACAATCATTTCGGCAGTCATTTTAAGCAGCTCACCATAGTGGCTCAATGTGTCTGGTTCACCCGTGATGCCAATCACACCAACAACTTGACCTTGATAATGTAACGGCAAATTAAGCCCGGGCTTCACTCCTTGTAAATTTGAAGCGATGGTTTGATTGATTTCAACATTGCGATTTTGGCTAATAGCCAATAATGCGCCCTCATGTATGGTGCCAATTCGCTCGACTTCGCCTGAACCGAGTATGACGGCTTGCGCATTCATGACATTGATATTATGGCCAATAATTTTCATGGTCCGGTTGACAATTTTAGCGGCAATTTGGGTATCAATCTGAAACATGAATTTCTCTGAGTCATCAATATCGGTATTGAATGATACCTGATGTTGCTTAAATAGTGGGAGTTGGTTGATGTGAATGTGGACTTGATGAGTAAAAAGTCCGTTACTGTTAATCCTAAACAATACGCCTATAAAGCACCTGATCATAACCGATAAGATAATAAAGATTAGCAGTGCTAATTTTGACGGGGGAGGCGAGACATAAAACAATTAATAATAAAATGGGGGGCAAAATCCTTTTGCCCAATTTTCAATCACAAGCAATTCACTTTGTTAATATAATGTTAAATGTATATGGATTGCAAGTTTTTTATACAGTGAAGCTTTAAAATTAATTGATGAGCTTAAGCGCTAGGCGAGAAAGCTATTTACGCGATAGCTAATGTCAAACCGACAGATAGCAAAACGCCAACCTAAAGAGGTTGGCGTTTTCTGTAATATGACTGACTTTGTCACATCATTATTATTTTACTTACAGTTTATAACTGACGTTGAGCATAATCATGTGTGCTGTGTAGTCATGCTGTAAATTGCCGAAACTCATCACATTCCAAATGGTATCGGGTTCGATATCATTGGCGTCGTCATTATCAAGATACTTTTCCATTTTGTAGTCTATTCGCAAGGCTACTTTTTCGGTTGCTTGATACTGTGCATAAACATTAATGTTATGTACTTTGGCAAAATAGTCGCCGTAATCACCACTAATACCTTGTCTGACTTGGGTCGTGCTGTCTGAGTCTGAGTAAGTATAATCTACGCCTAAGCGTAAACGACTGTCCATTAAGTTGTTATAACTTAGGCCAGCACCAACCACATCAACTGTATCTTCTATCTCGGCTTGCCAAGTTGCAATATTCAAATTAGCACTGCCAGATTGAGCGGATGTTATGATTTGATGGTTATAAAATGTGCTCGCATTGATATCGTCATTAATCATGTAGTTAATATTGATATCGTAGTTAGTGTCTTTGGACTCAGTCAAGCCTATCTGGGTGTTGGTATAGTCATCTAGAGCATAACGAACTCCAAAATCGACATTCAAATTATCCATAGGACTATGATTAACGCGGGCCTCAATTTGAGTGCGGTCGCGATCAGCTAAGTAGTAGCGGCGCAATAATGGATTTTGCTCCGCTGATGATGATTCTGATGCTTTATATTCAGAACCATCTCTTTTGCTGAAACTGCCTTTAAGCCACATGTCCCACATATCAAAATTATTAAGGCGTAAACGAGCCCAAACGTTATTGTCGTCAGTGGTTTCTCGACCTTGATTGCTGCGCTCATCGCGCCTGAAATCATAACCAGCATCGAGTTTGATACCATGGCTGATACGGTAGTCAGTTGATAATTTAGCTCTATGAGTGGTGAGATCGTATGGGGTGTTATCCCTTACTTTGCCGGTAACATCGCTAATGCTAATTTGGGTCCATTGTTCAATTTGGGTATTATTTTCACGGTCGTTATAATCATAGCTACCAGTGAGGCGCCATGCACGACTGAGTTTAGTTACCGCTTTAAGTGTCATGCCAGTGATATCGACTTTGGCATCAATACTGTCTGCAGGTAATGAGTAGCTATACCCTAATTGGGTCAATTGCTGATCTTGCGTCATTTGGCCTAAGAGTAAACGACCACTTAGAATGGTAATGGAATCGTTATATTGACCTAACAACGAAATGGTATGAGCTTCGTTATCGGGATCTAATGCAATATAACCTCTATTTTGTGCGCCAAAGGTTGGATTAAAAGCACTGTCAAAGCCGAGTTGCTGGTTATTATTACTAAATACTGAACCATTGTAGTTAATACTAGTAAACCAGTTGTCACCGCGGAGTTTAATTCCAGCGTTTAAAATGTCTGTAGTGTAATCAACAGGCTCTGGCAACATCATCGATTGAGTGAAGAAACTGCCTGAGGTGATCTTAGTGCCCGTTTTTTCTTCGCGCTGAAAATTAACATAAGTGGTGAACATTGATTCAGTTTGATATTCAAACCCAAGTCCAGCACGTTCACGTTTAAGCGACAATTCAAATGGGTTTAAACTGCTATACAGCATTGGCATGTCTGAACTTGCACCTGCGGTAATCCAGTTACTGGCTAAAGTTAGGTTATCGCTACCGATATTTTGGTAAGGGCTTAATGCATTGTTACTTTGATAGGTCGCAATGGATCGATAGCCAAGGTTGATTCGATACAACCCTAGTTTACCAACATCAATTTCCATGCGGCCGTTGTCCATACCTAAGTTATTGGCTGCCACGTTTGCTTGATAGCCATCACTCCCGCGATAGCGAATATCAGCATCTACTTTGCCTGCAGTTTGATTGCTGCTATGAAATGCATTCGCGGATTGAACATCATCTTCACTGTTGTAACCAATACCCACACCTACAGTGCCAGTGGTACCAGTTGCGATAACACAGCCTTTACATTTCCAAGCATCATATTTGATGTTGTCAGTTTTAGCGTTTACTAGGCCATACCCATCAGCCATAAGACTAAAGCTGGTGCTAGTGAGTAACGCTAAGGTAATGAGGTTTAATTTAGTATTCATAATATTATCTCCTTAGCGCTGCAGTAATTTACCAGAAGGATGGTTTGAACCATGTATCTGAGTATGACAATTTAAGCAGCTGCGACCACCCGTAAAGGTATTGCCATTGACAGTTGAACCCATATCCGTGTTACCTAGATAAGCGTTGCTGGTATGGTTGTCACTTGCATGACATTGCTGGCATAACTGTGGCGCGCGAGTTTTAAGCATAGCGTCGTTGACCGAACCGTGTGGGTTGTGGCAATTGACGCAATTTTCGGTAACGGGTGCATGTTCCCAAAGCTTTGGTCCCCGTTTTTCAGCATGACATGAGTAACAGGTTTCATTAACCGTTGGTTGAACCAGATCTGAGTCACTCAAACTGCCATGTGGATTATGGCAATCACTACAGGTCATTTGGTTCCATTTCATAGGATGACTTGAGCGCTTGTTCATATCGGCTTTTTGTTTGGTATGGCAGCTGGTACACACTTCCATTTCAGTTTGCTTTGACAATACAGGGTCGTGAGCAGCATGCACGCTATGACAAGATGCACAAGCTACATCAGCATTGGCATGATGGCTGCTGTCCCATGCTACCCGCTTATCATCTTGGTGACAGCTCATACACACACTATTTTGCTTATCTGCAGCGAGTGTAGAGGTAGGGCCAAAGGTGATCATGGGTTCTTTACCACCACGATTATGTGAACCTAGTGGGCCGTGACAAGCTTCGCATTGCAAGCCTGCCATTGGACTTTTCGAAGAGTCGATAGCGCCATGAACGCCTTTAAATAAGTCCATCACTTTTTCAGACTTTTTATGGCACATCAGGCATGAGTCGGCGCCTTTAGGCGAGTATTTGCCTTCGGCGAATTTTTTATCTAACGTGGCTTCAACTTCTGCCGGCGTCATGCTGGCATCCCATTTTGCCGCCTGTACGTGAGTCGACACAAAAACAGTCGAAGCTGTTAGACACAGTAGAGCGAAAAATAAGGTATTGATTGAGTTTGTGGTCTTCATAAGTAGACTTCCTAATTTGTCCATTTTGATGATCAACATTTGATGAAGTAAGTCATAGCATGAGAGAGAAGCTGTGCTTCTCTCTCAATGAACAAATTAAAATTTCACTTGTGTGTGATTTTCAATGGTAGGTGCATGGCAGAATAAACAGGTTTCTAACTGCGCAGCATCATTGGCTTCTTGATAGCTACCATTCACAATTGCGCCCTGACTTTCAGCATGTTGTTTAATCGTGTCAAAACCATGACAAGAAGCACATGTCGCTGTGATAGGCGTGGTATAGAGGCCAGCAGAAGTGGCGAGTGCACCTTTAACTTTGAATGCATCAAGATTAAAGTCGTTATGACACTGGGTACAGTCTTTGATAATGCCTTGTTCACCATGAACACTGTGAAGTTTCATTTCAATCGCGCCTTGATTAGCCCCAGATGCATAAGTGCCATCGGGAGTATGACAAGCCACACAACCGTCTAAACCTACGGTAAGTTCGCCATTAAGCTCACGGCCTAATTGTTCTGACATGACAAAACCAGCATGGTGACCTTTGTGGAGCTCAAACGTGTCGCCATGACAATTATCACATGAATCAAAATTGACCGAGTCAGTGTGACGATAGCTAGGGGCATTACCAGAGAAAGTGCCAACGGTAAGTTCAGCTTTCATGCTGGTGGTTGCTACGCCGTCTGCACAATCAATGGCTTGGATACCATCGTTACACATTTCAAGACCGATAAAGCTAAAGGCTGTATCTGTGTCGCCGGCACCAAACGGTAATGATGGAATGGTATATACCAAGTTACCTGATTCAATGACCACATCCGCTTGTAATAGACCCGCTTTGATAAAGTCTTTGCTGATTTTAGCTAAACCACTGCCTGGGCTAGGGTTATATCCCATAATCGGGAAGTTAGGACCAACGTTAGTTAGCGTTTCAACTCGTTGAATTTTGCTGACTAAGCTTGCAGCATCAATGGCTACGCCTTTAGCATCTAAAATCGTTACCGATAGCGTTGCTGATTTGTCTTCAGGGCTAGATTTATTCGCGGTCAATGTGGCGGTCATGCCATATGAGTCGATAAATGCTTTTTTCTGAGTATATGAAGTGGTGTGTATTTCTTCTGTCCAGCTTGCATTATGGCATGCAATACAATTTGAATTGTCCACTTGTTGTGGATGGCCTTGACCTGTTTTAAAGTCAATATTGGTATGGCAGCTTGAGCAGGTTTCCATGGTTGGAATTCGAGACCAGTTGTTCGATTCGCTTAGTTGTTCTGAATCGACATGACAAGTGGTGCAATTGTCTTGGACTATCGCATATGCTGCTTCTGCACTCTTGTCTAAGTTGCGGCCATACATTTTGGCATTGTTATGAACATTATGGATCAAATGGCTAAATTCAACTTGAACCTTGTCTTTTTCAATGGCCATTTCGTTGGTATGGCAAGATGTACAGGTTTCTAAGTCCGTGTAGCTATGATAAATGCTTTCACCCTTTGCATGGCAGGTATTACAAGTGGCTCCGCTTACTATGTTTTTGGTGTATTTAGCTTGAAACCCTTCGCCGTCAAAATCTTCGGTGATTTCGGTACGCGGAACACTGGTAACCCCGTCTTGCAAAGTAGAAGCACTTGCTATGACGTTGTAACGTTGTGTCAGCTCTGGATTAAAACCTTCAACATTGACGGTAAAACTGTAATTTCCGTTACCGTGGTCGGTAAAGGTTTTTTCGGATCCAATAAATTGCCATTGCGCTGAATTACCCGGTCCGCTAGCGCCAACTGGAATCAATTGAACCACTTTTTTCACTTCCAAGTCTTTAAGGCCTGCAATCGGAAGGTCTTTTTCATTGGTTGCAAAAACTTCAATAGTCGGTTTGTTGTCTTGATAAGTGACTTTGGTGATATCTAAGTTTAGTGTTTTGATCGCTTCAGCAGGCTCGCCGCCAGGGTTGCCAGGATTGCCAGGTTCACCATCATCGCCTCCGCCACACCCTACTAGTGTCATTGACGCTGACATAGCAAGTAACAATGCCATTTTTGTGTATTTTGTATTCATCATATTTTTCCCTGCAAAGGTCATCCATCTAACTTACTGGCAGTATCTTCTGCAATTATCTTTTTCAGTTAAGTTGATGTTGGAATTAATTTTCCCAACACTAAGATTACTTTACAAACGGCAACTCGTCTGTAAAGCGAACGTAATTGTGTGATGGCGATCTGCCTATTAATTAAGGGGTACATAAAATACAGGGTTTGTAGGGGAATGATTGTTCTCGCTAGAAAAAAGACCTTAGCAATATGCTAAGGTCTTTGATGGGTAAAACAATTTAAGTATTTATATATTAAGCTTAGAAACCATGGGTTTTAGTGACTCGTTCAACCGTATGACAGGTTGAACATATTTCAGATGCACGAGTATGAACATCGTCTTCACTCATACCATCAACAATACCACCATTGGACTCAATATGAGACACAGTGGCATCGGTACGATACTTTTGATGACAGCTTAAACATGCTCCAGTATCTGATGACATCCACACATCTGCACCCGTTTCTATGTCGCCATAACGCCATACTCTGTCAGCGGCTCTACCAAGTTGTATCCCATCAGCCGTGTGGCAGGTTTTACAGTCGGTTTTTAACACAGTGCCAGATTCTACACCGGCATGCTTGAGGTAATGCCCTTCAGCACTGTGAGCTTTAAAGGCAAAGCTGGTTGATTTTTTGCCACCAGGATAAGTGTTGTCAGTCTTAAGAGTCTTATCTGCGGTATGACATGTTTGGCAATTTACACCATTATCATAGTGATACACTTCTTGGTTGTGACAACCTTGGCAGCTTTGGGTATTGATAATATTTCTACGTACGGCAGCGGTTTGGCTATCGTCTATTGCACTTGCAGCCATAACAAAATGATAAGGCTCACTTTTGATTTCCACTGTTTGGATATCATCAGCACTGCAAGCCGTGAGTTTAACTTCCGGTCTACCGTAGCCACCATGATTAAAGCAGGCTGTGACTGCTGACCATAGTTCAAATGTTTTACCCACATAATCTGTTGGTAAGGTGACCTTATCCCAAACTAACGTCCAGCTATTATCTGTGTTGGCAGTACCTTCACTTAATTTAATACGACGATTGCTGTAACTGGCATCTTGATACGTAGGGTAGTTTTTGTCACTGTCCCATGCCATGACAATACGACTACCGTCATCAATATACTCAGCGGGTAATATCTGACCACTGGCATCAGTAAAGCTCACGTTAGTACTGAACTTGTTATCAGCTGTCACGGTAACATCGCTAAAGACTACCTTCATGGTTTGGGTTTCATTATAGGCTTTCATGACATCGCCATGAGCTTCTTTTGCACTGCGACCATAGCCTTCTTCCACATGGCAAGAAGTACAATTTGTACCGACACCAACATGTTGTTGAGACGCCAACTCTGTATGGCATGCAATACAAGCGGTATCACTTTTATTGGCATTAAACAGCGCGGCATCTTTGGGAGCATTAGTCCCTTCAACATGACATGCACTACAATCTGCAGCAGGCTTTTGTGGGTACATAACCTTACCGTAATCGTGCAATCCGCCGCCATAACCAATGACTTTGTAAGGGGCAGCTACTTCGCCGTCTGCGGTACTGGTGACGCGATCTTGACCTTTATGAATCGCATGGATCATATAGGTAAAATCAACACTGTTGCCGGTTTCAGGATCGCCTGATGTTGCGGTATGACAAGAAGCACAGTTTTCAAGATCGATTCGACGACCACCGTGTAATGCTAAGCTTTCCGGTTGATGACAGGTATAACAAGCCGTTATCGATACTACATCCCGTGACACAATACCTTCGGTTAAGCCGGTTGAAGGTTGGAAATCATAATGGGCATTTGCAGTGATTAGTGGCTGCTTTAATTCTAAGGTAATACGCTGAGTGTCATCAGCTTGGTAAGTAATACTTATTGGGTCTGTTACTTGAGCAATATTAGTTTGAAAAGTGTATGAGTATGAACCATCGAGATTATCCACTAAGCAGTCAACACACTTTGATGCAGCTTCAACCTCAGCTTGATATTGTGCTGAAGGAGATATGTTGGTTTCACCATCAGCTATCCAGCTAGCATTAGGTTGTTTGGCCGAGTTGATATAAGACTGCCATTGATAACCACGGTCAACTTCAACTTTAGCCCCCTCAGTACCAACCATTTCGGTCACTGGGGTTAATTGGGCAATACCAAAACGGAGATCATGATCTTTTGTTAGTCCCAATACCGCAACGCCATTGGCATTTTTAAGGTTAAAGGCAACACTGACTTTCCCATCGACGATGCTTGCGTCAGTAAAAGTTGCTTTTAAGGTCGATGTTGCATCAATATTGACACCAATAATGCCGTCAGGTCCGTCCTCGCCATTAGTTCCATCGCTGCCTCCACACCCTGTAAGCGCAAAAGCAATAAGCCCTGCACTCAATACCGCCTTTGTAGCGGGACTAACTGTTATTGTCTTCATCATGTATTCCCTGCATTTTTTGTTATCTCGCATTCACTGTTGGTTAAACGTATGCGGATTTTATTCAATTCTTATGTTAGCTAACCTTGGCGACTTACTCATTGAATTAAGTCTAGAGTTGTGACTAAGATCTGACTATTCCTTTGTGGGTAACAATACTTGATGAAGATTGGCCTATGTTGATAGGAGATATCGCATTAGCTTAAGACGTGAGTACAGGTATTAATGGATCCATTAAGCAGTAATATGGTTCTTGTTTTATCTCGTCGATGAAGTTAAGGCCTATGCAATTACTCTTTGTCGATATCTTCTGCTTAAATGGACGGCCAGCTGCTGAGATATGCTGCGTAAATGAGTCTTGTTAGCCAATAAATGGGGGAGTTTGATATAGATGATCTAAAAATGGATAAATTTTTGTCGGTTAACCCTGCAGTTATTACATGTTGAATTTCGCGTTAAGGTTAAGTATTGCGCAGTTAGGTAAGTGATTGAGAACTTATTAAGATAAAGGCTTGATCAAGGCAATAGGTTAGGGGATAATCGCCCCGTTCTGACACATAAACGTTATATTTCATGTTTCAGAAGTCAATGGTGACCCTAGGGTCCCCCCGCAATGATAACTTGTGAACTCGGCCAGGCCTGGAAGGGAGCAACCGCAGCAAGTGACTCGTGTGCCGGGGTGTGGCTCTAGGGGAACCTCCAATATTCCCCCCAATGATGTTGTTTGAAGTATTAGTTGGTATATTTGTACTAAGAAGATGGCATAGTCTAGTATTTAATCAAATGGTTAGATAATTGACTCACATGTACAGAAGAAAACTCAAAGATTCTCGTGTCAAAAACCTCCATAAATTTGCTAGTTAAAAAATAAATCTACCTGTTTAGTTGAATCCTCCTTAAAGTTCGATTCTTGTTTTTATTTTGAATTTTCACCATCAATAGATGCATTCGAAGCACAACCACTAGGTTATGAATATGAGTTTGATAACCGTATTTGCCGTTACAAACCTGACTTTTTACTAAACCACACTGACAGCACACAAAAATTTATAGAAGTAAAACCGCAAAGCAAAATTGCTGACGAAGACTTTCGTGCACGTTTATTGAAAAGCAAGCCATCGTCAAGCTAGATGGACGCGATTTAATACTGGTACCGATAAATAAATCCTTGTACATATTACACTTAATAACTTAATAACTTAAAACTTTTACATCGCTACTCTGGTTTTCAGTCCCTAGCAGGGTTGCAATCATCTGTATTAGAACTTGTTAAGCTATACTGCTCTATCAAAGCCGGTCAGTTAGTCAGCTTTTTAAAAGTAACTGCCGCTGAGCTACTAGCAACGGTGCTTCGCTTAATATCTTTAGGGCAGTTATTTGCAGACTTAACTACAAATGTTTCTACCAATGGAAACAGCAATTTGGTCTAACAATGATTGATGACGGTTTGTTTGATAATGAGTTTAACCAGCCATTACCCAAAGTAGAAACCAAACTACCTCAAAACTACACTAAAGACTTACAAGCCCTTCCTGAAAAAATAAAAACAACAACTTTTTCAAAAAATTAATTATATTCAATGACTTGATGGTGATGTTCAAGGCGGTTGGACACAACAAATAACAGACGAGCTACAGTGGTCATCGCGTTTATTAGTAAGGCGACAATTGCACACTGAATGATGGAACAATAGCTATTTAATATGAAGCAACGGGTAGTACCCATATCAAATTTATTAACTTCAATATCAATGCAGTAAATTAACTTCCCCTTAAATTAAGCTGTCACTGGATTACAGTCATAACTGCTTAATTTTTAAAATCCTTTTTTTTCATAACCTTAGAAAAAATTTATTGTTTTTCTATTAGATCCTTTTGACAAAAATTAAACGACTGGTATTCTGGTATAACAGGTTAACAATTATACAGCATTTAAAGCTGACAAAAATCTATCAACAGGGTACATAACATGACTAATAAATTGACCAGGCTATTTTCAAAATCGTTCCTCAGCTTTTGCGTTGGGGCAGCAGTAAGTAACTGTGCATTTGCTGAGGAGCAACCTGCAGCACACTCCGAAGTTGAAAAAATCCTAGTGACCGGTTCGCATATCAGAAAAGGTGATTTTGAATCTCCATCACCAATTAAGGTTATAGATTCTGATGATATTGAAGGTGTCGGTGCAGTGAATGTAGGTGACTTGCTTGGTAAAATTCCATCTATTGTTGGTGATACAACATCTTCCAGCTCAAACTCAAGTGAGCAGGATGGTGGTTTAAACACTGTAGCGTTAAGAAACTTAGGCTCTTCAAGAACTTTGGTTTTGGTTGATGGTATGCGTTATGTTTCAGGCATGTCTGTTGGTTCTGGCTATGGTGTAGATTTAAATACAATCCCTACAACTATGATACAGCGTGTTGAAGTATTAACAGGTGGTCAATCAGCTGCCTATGGTTCAGATGCAATAGCTGGTGTAGTGAACATTATTCTAAAAAAGAACTTTAATGGAGTGGCAGTTAAATTACAAAAAGGAGAAACAGAAGCAGGTGCTGCCGGTACAACTGATTTAGAATTTACTGTAGGCCACAACTTCGATAGTGGTAACGCCTGGTTTTCATTAGGTTACTCTGATGATGAAGGTTTGATGGCGACAGATCGTGACTACTCAAGTGTTCATTTAGATTCTGTTGATACTGATGGTGATGGATTAGTCGATACACCACAGTTCGTTGGTTCATCACATATTCCTGAGGGGCGCATTGGTAGTTATATAGGTGATGGTACTCCATTTGTACGAACTGAAGATGTTGCAACATCAGATGCATTTAACTTTCATGAATATCGTTCAATGATCACTCCATTAAATAGAACATTTGCAGCTACAGGTTTATCACTAGATTTAGATGATATATCACGTCTTAACTTTACAGCTAATTATTCACGTGTTGAGTCACGCACGCGTATGGAGGCAATTCCTTTAGATACTCGTAATGATATCTTTAAGTTATCACGTGGTGGCAGCACCGGGATTGATATTGCGACTCACCCTTGGTTTGCAGGCACTGACCTCGGCAATGCGTTACTGCAAGATGGTATAACAAATCTTGATGATGTTAGCTTAACTTTTAGACGTCTATATGAGTTTGGAGATCGCGGTGCAGAAAATGTACGTTCTACGTTTCGTGTTGCAGGTAATTATGAGTATGACCTGACTGACAGTACTTATCTAAATGTAAGTGCTACTTACGGGGTTACTGACCAAAATCAAAAAAATCATGGAGATATTAACCTTGAGCGTGCACGCTTCGCGCTTGATGTCGTGAGCGATGGTGCGGGTGGATACCAGTGTGCTGATGATATCGCGCGGATTAGTGGTTGTGTTCCATTTAACCCATTCGCATATGATGGCATTTCACAAGAAGCTGTCGATTATCTCTCTGCGGATACCGGCTTAAATGGCTCTATAGAGCAATATGTAGTGACATCAGTTATCGCGGGGGATATTGATTTTGCCTTCAGCGATGATGTAAATAACTTAGGTTTTGCAGCAGGTGTTGAGTATCGAAAAGAAAAAGGTCAAGAAACTCCAGATCCACTAAGACAAGCTGGCATAGTTCGCGGTAGTCGTATTGCAAAAACAAAAGGTGAATTTGATGTTGTTGATGTTTTTGCCGAACTCCATGTTCCAATCTTAGAGCAGCTTAACCTTGATTTTGCTGTACGTGTAGGTGATTACTCATCAGTCGGAACTACTACAAATTGGACTGTGGGTATTGATGCACCGATTTCAGACTCAATTAAGTTACGTGGTGCTGTAGCTACTGCGGTAAGGGCACCAAATGTGAGCGACCTATTTGCAGGTGGTACAGCTACCGCAGCATTTGTTGTCGATCCATGTAACGGCATCAGCAATGCGGATACCGGCAACATTGCTGATAACTGTCGCTCAATCAGTGCAATCCAAAATCGTATTGATAGTGATGGTGCATTTTTATTGACACAAGTTGAAAGTCAAAACACTTCAGGTCTATTAAGTGGTTCTGAAAATGTAAAAGAAGAGAAAGCTGACACACTAACTTTAGGGGTTGTATTGACGCCTGAGTGGTTAGATGACTTACAGATGTCGATTGACTATTACGATATTGAAATTGATGATGCAATTGCTAATACAGATCGAACAGTGTTATTAAACCGTTGTTACAGTGTGTCTCCAAGTGAGTTTGATCCTAATTGTGGTAGTTTAGTCCGTCGTGATGGGCGCTCAGGTGCCGCATTAGATGTTAACTCAGCATCAGGCAATGAAAATATCATTAAAACTAGCGGTTTTGACTTAGATATTTCATATCAAACAAGTTTTGATATTGGTGATTTATACCTAGGGTTAGCTGCTAACTACATTGATGAATACAGCATTACAGGGATTGAGTCTGGCGATACACAGCATCTTGAAGGGGAAGTGTTATTCCCTAAACTTCGCTTTAATATGAACGCTTCTTATAGCATCGAAAACTTCAATCTTTATTGGCAATTACGTTACTGGGATAGTACTAAAGATCGTAACGACAACAGCTTGATGACAGACGAATTAAATGAGATTGAGTCTCGCACGTATCATGACGCACGGATCAGTTATAGCTTTTCAGACTCAGTTAATGCCTATTTTGGCATTAAAAATATCTTTGACAAACAACCTCCACAACTTACTCAAACTCATAAATATTATCAGGTTGGAACACTAACCAATGGTACTGCTTATGACTTGTTTGGTCGTTCTTTTTACGCAGGTTTAAAGCTTAACTTTTAACCCTACTCAACTCAGATGTGGGCTATATGCCCACATTTCAAAATGATGGAAGACTGATGATTTTTAAGCCTACCCAGCTCTTTGATGGTGTGAAATTCCATGATGATAAATCAATAAGAGTTGTCAATGACAAAGTTGCAGAGCGAGTAACCTACTACCATGAGCCGTGTATCGAACTTGATGGCGTCATAGCTCTGGTACCCAAGTAATGGAGGCTGTGGAGCGTTATTCAACCATGGAACAACATTAGAGACGCTGCAAAAAATGGTTACAGCGCACGTAATGTTTGGTTCAACAAGTCTCTTACCGACGTTGATTAAAAGTGACATAACCAAGCTAGAGGAAGCTGCAGATGTTGTAAGCCAAGCTATTAGGCAAAGTATGCCCGGTATTATTGGTGTTCACTTTGAAGGGCCTCATTTGAATGTGACCAAAAAAAGCATTCACAACAATGAGCATATTAGAAAAATAAGTAAAGATGAATTGCAAACCTATTGTCGCAAAGATTTAGGTAAAGTGCTTGTGACGGTTGCTCCTGAGTCAATTTTACCTGAGCAAATTTCCTCAGTTACCCCAGAGCAACCTTTTTATTACTATCGTATTCCTGCCTGTACAGGTGTATACGTTTCGATGCTTGCTTTATTAAAAGCTGTTGACGGCCGAATCGCAAACTTTGCAGGTATTAAATATACCTTTAAGCCTTTACTAATACACTCAGTGTCGACGCTATAAAGATGGCAAGTTCGATATGCTTCATGGTCAAGATGAAACTCTACTCCCTTCTTTAGCATTTGGCGGAGCAAGGGTTTGTATCGGTGGCATATTTAATTATGCGGCAGACTTGTACACAGGTATACGAAAAGCATATGCAGAAGGTTATTTAGAAAAAAACATAACATCTACAATACCAGTCGTTTGATTTAATTGATGTTATCGCAAAGTACCATGGAAATATTGTGTCAGGTAAACAAATTATGAAAGTAATAGGTTTAGATTTAGGTGGCAACAGAGTTCCTTTCCAAAATCTTTCCGATGAAGAGTTTAAAGTAATGTCTGCAGAGCTTGAAGCGATTAACTTCAAGTCATTTGCTAACAAAGTAGATTAGAAACGAGGCTTGGTATGACTAAATTTAAAGTTGTTTTGTATTTTTGTTTATTAATTAACTCTATAACACCTGGTTTTTGTTTAGAATTGCCGAGTGTATTTAGCGACCATATGGTTTTACAGCAAGGAAAACCTATCCGGATTTGGGGGAAGGCTGAACCAAAACAGATTGTTAAAGTTAGTTATGCCAATCAGCTTAAGATTTCGAAAGCTAATAAGTATGGGGAATGGCAAGTTGTCCTCGATGCTATGGAGGGTGGGTATCAAGCATATAAGTTGGTAATAACGACATCAAACAACCAACTTACTCTAAAAGATATTTTAATCGGTGAAGTTTGGTTGGCTGCAGGCCAGTCTAATATGCGTTTTGAAGTAGCAAAAACTATAGACGCAAATAGTGAACTCTCGAAATCTAGCAATAATTCGATTCGTTTACTGGATTATAACGGAGACGATTTGTATCCAGATGACGTTATTTTTGATATAGATAAATTAAGCAAGCTTAATAGTGAAAATTATTTACATACAGAAGGTTGGAAGCTTAGTACACAGAAGAACAATGCAAGTTTCTCGGCGGTAGCATTCTATTTTGCGGCTAAATTACAAAAGCAGTTAGATGTTCCCGTAGGAGTAATAAATGTGTCGGTAGGGGGCACTATGACTGAGAACTTTATTAGTAAATCAACTCTTGCTTCTACCCCTGAACTGTCTCCACTTGCAGAGCATTGGCTAACTCATATTATGCCTTGGTGCAAAGAACGTGCACTACTTAATTTATCAGCTTGGATAGAGCATTTTCCTGAAAAACCTTTACCTCATCATCCTTACGAACCAGGTTTTATGTTTGACTCAGGAATTAAACCTCTATCTCCTTTTCAAATAAAAGGGGTTATATGGTATCAAGGTGAATCAAACGCCCCAATTACAGAAAATCAAAGGCTTGATAGTTATTTTTCAAAAGAGCTGAATAAACTCAAGCTAAAAACCATGGTCAAGGAATGGCGTCAGATCTGGCAGGAACCATCACTACCTTTTAATATAGTGCAATTACCTGGCATGAACAGACCTTGGGCTGAGTATAGACAATTACAGAGTGAAATTTCAAATGAACTGTCCAATGTATCCCTGGTGGTTAGTTATGATCAAGGCGATGCTGCAGATGTTCATCCTAAAAGAAAACGTATTTTATCAGAAAGAATCGCGAGGTTAACCCTTTATAAAATTTACGCTAAAAAGCAGCATTACATAGATACAAATATACACCGGGTTGATTTTAGAAATAAGCAAGTTGTAATGAGTTTAACCGATCCAATTTTTATCAACAAGCAGCTTTCAAATTCTATTATAGGAGTTGAAATTGGTGATGAAAATGGAAAGTTTTATAGGGCACAAGCTATGCTCAATGGTAATTCATTAGTTGTTTGGAACGAGCATGTAAGCGAGCCCAAAGCTGTCAGATATGCATGGTTTGATGATCCAAAAGACAAAGCTAACTTAGTGACAAAGTTAAGTGATCCTATTGCGCCATTCTTATATTTTAAACATTTAAAATAGCAGTCTAATCATGACTTACGTCATGCGCTGTTACCTTAATGCAAAAGCGTGTTAAGCATAACAATATATAGTGAGGATTAGGGCATTGGAGGCTATTCCCTTTTTATTTCTAAAATCACGGGATGTTATCCAGAGGATGGTTACTAACGAGCGAAATAGGAAGTTCTATTAAAGTTTTCTTGAACCTAGTTTATGTAGCTCAGTCAGATTAAATGTGAGTTTTTATTTTCAATATTGAAATCTTATTTTATACCTGACCAGATAAGTTCAGATAGACTTTTCTGAACCCACAAGCAACCCTTTATACGCCAGTTAAATAATTAGCTAATTTATGGTAAATACGAAAAGACTAAAAAGGGAAAACAGATAATGTTGTGTCTAAATAGCTAAAAAAATTAGGTGGTCACTGTTCGTTCATGCCACATAGCAGCCCACAGTGGCTGACTGTACTTTCAAGGAATCTCACTTCAAACAACATATGACTTACTCAACAGCATCAATCAATGCGCTTAATAAATACCTTAATCTAGCGACTATTGAATAATAAACACCTATTAGTCTATTTCAACTCATAGCTAAAGCACCAACTTAACTTATTAGTTCCAGTTAATCATGGTTTCGCCATACATTACTGCTGGCCAGCAAGTTCAGCTTCTTCTTGTAAGCGTTTTTGCAAATTCATTTTTAGAAATTTTCTTGAACGTTCCAGTGCTTCACTTATCTCAGTTTTCATCTGTTTGAGTTCTTGATAATTTTCAAAAAAATAGGTGTCGACTAAATGACGAATGTACCTAACCGGTAACTGATTCAATGTGACGCAACATAAATCGGCTAAGTATTCTTCTGGCAACTCGTCCATTAAGCCTTCATCTCTCAGCATTTCCATTAATAGAACTTCATAATAGTTTCGGATCTCTAATTGCATTATTACGCTCCATTGAGACGGTTCGATTTATCGACATTCACTTCGATGTCGAGAGTGTTTTTACTCTGCTACAACCATAATTGATTTGCTGCAATTAACAATTGGCTATGTCTGAGTGTTAATTCATCTTCATTACGACTATAGCCTCCACCTATAACCGCTGCAAGTGGGATGTTGTGCATTTTTGCGATCGATATGACTTGTTTATCTCTATCGAGAATACCTTGAGTCGAAATAGCGAAGTAGCCAAGGTCATCATGCTGATGAATATCGACTCCAGCATCATAAATGATCAGGTCAGGCTGATGCAGACGAATGAGGTATGGCAATATTTGTCTTATGTGGTCAAGATAATCACTATCAGTACAGCCTTTATCGAGATCGATGTCGTGGTCAGATTGCTGCTTTCTAGATGGAAAATTTTGCGCGCAGTGTATTGAACAACTAATGATGTCTGAGTGACCTTGAGTCAATGTGGCGGTGCCATCACCTTGATGCACGTCGCAATCAAAAATAAGTACTTTATCTGCTTTTTTAGCATCAATGGCCGATCTGGCCGCGATGACTAAGTCATTAAAGATGCAAAAACCACTGCCAAAATCGTAATGTGCATGGTGATAGCCACCAGTTAAATGAACCGCTATACCATGCTCAAGCGCTAGCTCAGCACACAAACGAGTTCCATTTACGGCGTGTAAAGTTCGCCTGACTAACTCATTGCTCCACGGGAAGCCGATACGTCTCTGGACTTTGTGATCTAAGGTGCCATTAATAAATTGTTCTACGTACAGAGGACAATGAATGCCATACAGTATTTCTTTATCAATTGGCGAAGGAGTTTGGCGATACTGCTCAAATAACAATTGATGCTTGAGTGCATGCTGGTACAAATTATGATATTTGCTGGTTGGAAAACGATGGGTGCTAGGCAACGCCAGCTGTGAATAGCTGGCGTGATATACAAAGGGAATATACTTCAAGACTAGAGTTGCTTGATGGCCCAGCCCATAAACTCTTTACGGGTTTTATCGTCGGCCTGTAACCACCAATACTGGAGCATTTGTTCTGCTTGGGCTGGGGTGGTTTTTTGAGCCGCTGCTGCAGGCACTGTTGCGATAACTGGTGCACTGATTGTTGTAGCCGATGCAACATCTGATTGTACTGCTACTGTTTGTGTTGGTTGAATACCGCTACCCGTTGCCGAAGCCGATAGGGTTTCAATATCATTTTGGTTTTTTTTGTTAAATAGGCTGGTAATAAATGAGTCTTCAGTAAAATTAGTTTGTTCAACGCTGTAAGTTACAGCCATATTATCTTGACGCTTAATGTTGATTTGTGGTTTTTTTGCAAATGCTTTTGGATTCTTAATCACGTCACCTTGAGCGGGTTGCAATAAGTACTGATGATCGCCATCCACCGTTAAGGTAACAATTAACGGGGTTGATTTTATAAACGTTTGACTATCGCTAAAGGAATCATCGACCACATCATGATAACGAATCGCAATCTTATGGGTGCCATTGGTTAAGGCTAAATCCGATTGGTGATTGAACATGCTCGTTTCAACTTCTGTACCATCAAGTGCAAGGTACTCAAAAGACATTGGGATGGTTAAATTAGCAGCTAATACCGATGATGATGTTAAACATGCCAAAAGCGCACTTGTTGTAAATAAAGATTTCATTGTTTCTCCTTAACGTGGGTAACTTTGGCGAGGTCTTTCAAAAAGTTGAATACGCTCTTCAATATAACTGGTTGCTTGTTTGCATTTCCCTAAGCGACGATGCATTGAAAGGATATCATTTTGCAATTTTATTTTGTCATTACTATGACAGAATTCAAGCGTTGCTTCCATTTGTTGTATTTTTTGCTCTATTTTTTTCGCCCAATTTAAATGTTTATTGAGTTCGGCATAGAGTTGATGGCTGTTTTGCATCACATTACTGGCTATCCAGCCAAAACCACTGTCTTGAATAGCTTGTTGTTGTTTTTTGGCGTATCGAGCCCGATTACTGGCTTTGCGCTGTTGTTCGGATTTAAGATTGATATCTGTGGTGAGCAATGCTCTGCGCAAGGCACTAAATCTGTCTTGAATACGATTACAACTGAGTTGAATAACATTACCACCCAACTTAAGAAATAGTTGTTTTTCAAGTTGTTTAATGTCTTGGCGCAACTGAATGATGCAAGGGCTTAATTGAGCGCCTTGTTGAGCAAACAGTTGACTGTTAAAACGTTCAATGTCGATTAATGATTGCCGTTGTGACGGTGCTAAATTTTGGTCGTGGATTAACGCATCTTGCTCAAGTTGTGCAAGCTGCTGTTTTAACATTGAGACCAATTGTTGGGTGTTCATGCCCAGGCACTCCACGTAAGATGGACCGCTATCGACAATACCATAATAATAAATATTGGTTTAATAAAAGGTATTCCAAATCGAATCGCACTTCTTGCGCCGATAAACGAACCTGCCATCATACATATCCCCATCCATAAGCCCAGCATCCATTGCACTTGACCCATCGATGCAAAAATGATTAATGCGGTGATGTTACTCACTGCTGTCATGACTCGTGCTAATCCACAACTCTGCAGAAGAGGCAGCTTATACAGCGAAATAGACGATACCGTCCAAAAAGCACCAATACCTGGGCCGGCAAAACCATCATAGCCACCTAAAATAAATCCTTGGCTAATTTGTTTGTACTTAGATGAGCTAAATTTTGGCGCGGGTATATTTTCTTGGCCCATCGCTTTGGGGCTAAATAAAGTATATATCGCGATACTAATAATGAGCAGTGGTAATATTTTATCTAACCATTGTGGGTCAATCAAAAACACTAAGCCACAACCTGCTATCGATCCAATAAGGGTAGCAAAAAAGCACGTTTTCCATAATGCGGGGGTAAACAATTGTTTTTTGTAGAAGGTGTAACTTGAGGTAAAGGAGCCAAAACAAGCTGCCAGCTTATTTGTTCCTAACGCTAGATGAGGTGGAATACCTACAGTCAGTAATGCAGGAATAGAAAGCAGCCCACCACCACCAACAATAGCATCAATAAAACCAGCAATAATACCAATGACCGCTAATACAGCCCAGTGGCTAGGGTCTAATAATAAATCCAACTCAATACCTATTCAATGACACGTCTAAAAGGAGGAAGGGCATCAATCAATGATTTGCCATAACGTTTAGTGACTAAACGACGATCTAAAATGGTCACACGACCATAATCTTGTTCTTTGCGTAGCAGTCGGCCACAACTTTGGACTAATTTACGTGAAGCATCAGGAATTGTCAGCTGTAAAAATGGATTACCGCCTTTTACTTTTAAGTATTCCGCGTGAGCTTGTTCAACCGGTGATGTCGGCACTGCAAATGGCAACTTTGTAATGATGAGATTTGTTAAATAATCACCGGGTAAATCAAGACCTTCAGAAAAACTGCCCGTGCCGAAAATAATACTCGGTAAGCCGTCATCACAGCGCTTTTTATGTTGTTCTAATATTTGTTGACGTGGAATAGCGCCTTGCACAAAAAGTTGTTCTTTAGAAATTTTTCCTTCAACTAATTCAACCACTTTGTCCATTTGCCAGTAGGAAGCAAACAGCACTAGGGTGGCCATTTCACCATCAATTAATGTCACAATATGTTGTGCCAGTTCTGCAGTGTAATTATCGTCGGTAGGTTCATTAACCATTTGAGGAATGAATAAGGTGGCATTATTTTCATAATCAAAAGGAGACAGTAAAGCTAAAAAACGACTGCCATCGTTGATTGATAATCCAATTTGGTGAGCAAAATGGTTAAAGCTATTTAATGCCCGCAGTGTGGCACTGCACAATACGACTCCAGCGGCTTTTTGCCACAGCATGGACTCAAGCATAAAGCCGACTTCTATAGGCGATGAACAAAATAGATAATCTTGCTGTTTGCCTGTTATTAATTCAGCCCAACGTGCCATTGGTGCGCCTTTTTTGCTGTCCTCTTTGGCCATCATTTTCCATAACTTATATAAGTTATCTAGTCTTTGTAAGATGAAGCCTGTTTCAGACAGCAAACCTTCAGATTGATGCTTAGGGACTTCTCCATCCTTGATGGCTTCATTTAACACAGAAACGACTTTATTAAACTGCTTTACTGCAGAACCCGATGCCGTGGCCAGGTTTTCTGCCTGTATTAATAATGATGGCGGTAATTTGCCATGTTCAAACCGAAGCCGAGATTCAGGATTGGCAAATAGCTGCGGCTGAGTATCACAATAATGAGCCACTTGGGTGAGTAAATTAGTTAAATCTGTGGTGTGATCAAGCATCGCTTGCACTGGGGCAATAATATGGGTGGTTTTGAGCTGATTCTGCAGCTTAGAACAGGTCTTTGAGGCCTTTTCTAACCAATCACATGCTCCTCGCAATGTGGCTTGAGCACTGGAAAAGTCTCTTGCGACAATGGGGAGATGGTGAGCTTCGTCGATGACATAAAACATGTCTTCCGGTTCAGGTAAAATGACGCCACCACCAAGCTCTAAATCGGCAAATAACAGACTGTGGTTAACAATTAACACATCCCATGTATCGACGTCTTCACGGGCTTTATGAAATGGACAATTATGGTGCGCCGATACTTGACGGTGGCAACTGTGTTTGTCACAACAAATTTGTTGCCATAAAAAATCAGGGATAGGGTGCTTTAAAGTATCGATTTCACCATTCCAACGTTTTTGGTGGAAATCTTGATGAAGCTTTTGTAATTCATTAATTTGACTTTGATCGGGCTTAGTTTGCCACATAGCAATTTGCGAGCTGTCTTGTGCGCCGATCATAGCTTCAAGCTTGGCTAAACAGACATAGCGTTGACGGCCTTTTACCAGACCAAATTTAAAATCAATACCGGATTGCTGTAAAAAATATGGCAAGTCTTTATGCAGTAATTGTTCTTGAAGTGCTACGGTTGCAGTGGCAATGCAGACTTTCTTTTTCGTGGCAACGGCTAAAGGAATAGCGCCTAAAATGTAGGACAAGGATTTACCAATACCCGTACCCGCTTCAACCACAATAATCCGACGGTCTTTGTCATATTCACCTGCTAACGTTTTAGATATTTCCGCTACCATATAGTTTTGCTCGCGACGCGAGCGAAATTGCGGCATTGATGTGGCAATTTCTTTATAAATGGTACGAATTTGACTTTTTATCTTATCCGGTAGCATAGGAAGTATGATTTCTACATAGACTGAATTATGCTGTACATAATAACAGTGAATTAGCATGCCACGAAGTAATAAATCAAATTGAGTAAACTGGTGCAGGAATTCAAACCCGAAGTAAAGCCAACAAATAACCCGGCTACTGATCATAATGTTCAGGGACAAGTATTAACGCGCCATGCGATTTATCGACATGGGCAATTAGTCTTGCAATATTATATTAAAACCGCTCAGGGGCCTGTGCTAGCAGAGCTTTATCACAGTGAGGTGATATGTTTCTGTCGTCAGCAAGATGTTGATCTATTGAGTCAAAAAGTCGGTTTCGTCCTTAAAGCGGAATCAATATCACTGATGAGTTTTGCCCATGAACCGATTAGTGCATTGTATCTAAAGTCTAATACCCAGCTAAAATTAGTCAGTCGCATTGCTCAAGATATCGGTATTACCTTATTTGAAACCGATATCAGGCCTGAACAACGCTTTCTTATTGAGCGCTTTATCGCTTTAGACATTGAGTGTGTTGGTCGTTATCAAGATATGTATTCCGCTTCATCAATGCCAGTGTTATCGATTAATCGTGCCAGAAAAATACCTGCAGACCAAGTGGTTAGCATACCGCTTAAGATGATTTCGTTAGATTTTGAATGCAGCTTTGCAGGAGAGTTATATTCTGTTGGTTTGTATGGCCGCGAATATCAATGTGTGTTTATGGTTGGCGAGCCGCAAGCGGATTGTCATCAATTTATTACTTGGGTTAAAGATGAAGTTGAGCTGATACAGCGATTAATTGCGTGGTTTAGTGAATATGACCCCGATATTATTATCGGTTGGGCAGTGGTTACCTTCGATTTAGCCTTACTGTATAAACGTTGCGTATTACATAACATCCCCTTAATCATTGGCCGTGGAAATAGAGAGTTAAGCTGGAAAGTAGCCGAAAAATATCGACCAGAAACCTTATCGCTCCCAGGGCGAGTGGTGTTGGATGGCATTGATTGGCTTAAAGCGGCTTTTTATCAATTTGATAGCTTTTCGTTAGAGTCTGTATCGCGACAATTATTGGCAGAAGGAAAAGCCATTGACCATGTTGAAAATCGTGGTCAGGAAATTACCCATTTATTTGAACAAGATAAAAATGCGCTGGCTTTTTATAATATTACCGATTGTCGCTTAGTCTGGGATATTTTTGAAAAAACCCAGTTATTAGACTTCGCACTTGAACGTGCCAAGTTAACTGGTTTGGAATTTGGCCGCGTTGGCGCATCAATTGCGGCATTTTATCACTTGTATCTTCCTCACTTACATCGAAGTGGGTTTGTGGCACCAGCACATCCTGCCAGTAATGGTTTAGAGAGTCCTGGTGGCTATGTTATGTCCTCTATCCCTGGCTACTATAAAGATGTTTTAGTATTAGATTTTAAAAGTCTATACCCATCGATAATCAGAACATTTCTGATTGATCCTAAAGGATTAGTCGAAGGCATGTATATAAATGATGTCACAGGTGACACAAACACAGTAGCAGGGTATTTAGGGGCTCATTTTAGTCGTAACTCGCCTATTTTACCGGCACTGGTTGCTAGTCTTGCAGAACAAAGAGAGTTAGCCAAAAGTGATAAAAATGCGCCTTTATCGCAAGCAATAAAAATTATTATGAACTCCTTATATGGAGTGCTCGGCTCTCGAGGTTGTGTTTTTCATGATGCAAAATTAGCCAGTTCAATTACCATGCGCGGTCATCAAATTATGAAACTGACTAAACAGTGGATAGAAGAGTGCGGTTATCAGGTGATTTATGGTGACACCGATTCCACTTTTGTGTGGTTAGGCGATAATCATGGCATTACCGATATTCAAGCTGTGGGTAAGCACCTGTCGGTATCGATTACTCAGCGTTGGCTTCAATGGTGCACGCAAGAATATCAATTAGACAGTTATCTCGAACTCGAATTTGAAACACATTTCGAACAATTTATTATGCCCACACTAAGAGGCTCAGATGAAGGCAGTAAAAAACGCTATGTTGGTGCTGTATTAAATGAGGCTCAACAATTGGAATTAACCTTTAAAGGTATGGAGCAGGTAAGAAGCGATTGGAGTCCCATTGCCCGTAGGATGCAATACCATTTGTACGAACTGTTTTTTAAAGGCGAAGATGTGATTGATTACTTAACCAATGAGCTGGCAGCAATTAATCATGGAGCCAGAGACAATGAACTGATTTTTACAAAGCGCTTAAGACGTAATGTCGAAGACTATACCGCAAAATCATCACCTCATGTGAAAGCAGCTAAACAGCTTGCCGATATTCTAGGAGACAAAAACGTTACCCGAAAAGGCCAAAAAATCCGCTATGTCATGACCCTAACGGGAGCACAGGCCATTGAAGCCAAACCGACTAATATTGATTATGAATATTACATCAGTAAACAAATTCAACCCATCGCAGAACCCATCCTACAACTTTGTGGGCATTCTTTTGACTCACTGGTAAATAATCAACTGCTATTACTTTAATCTATTCATCTCAAATATTAGCTTGTCGCCACAAGATAACAGCATGCATTTAGCTGGAATGGTTAAGTACTCTTCCATAAGAGAGGTTAGGATTGTTTACATTTATCAAAAGTAATCCAGTTGATGAAATGTTAAATTATTATCAACATATCTCTTTTTATTAGTCGATAAGATTTTTATATTTGCTCCAAGTGATGAAAAAAGCTTACTTCGAACAAATGGTAAATTAAAACATAATGTTAACTTTCTCCATTTAGATTTAGCAAAGCCTTACTTAAAAAGCTGTCAAACTTAGTCTATTGTTTTTTATAGTAAAAAAAACACCCTGTTCATAATTGTTAACAGTTGCTTTTGTTACATTTGATTAACTTTTGTGCTTACAGTTCATCAGTTGTTGATTAGTTGTTTCAAATGTGATTTTATTGCATCTGTAATTGGGTGGTTGTGATTGTTTTCTGTTGCATCCTCTCATTGAACTAACAACTAAAAAGTTGTTAGCATTATAAGAAAGACATAAAAAAGTCCAGGGAGATAGACAATGCATAAGAACGTATTAGCTAAATCAGTGCGCTTAGCACTGATCAGTGGTGCAGCAGCAGCTGCATTCGCTTCACCAGCAGTTTTTGCTGCTGATGAAGATGGCGCAAAAGTAGAACGTATTGAGGTTACTGGATCGCGCATTAAGCGTTCTGACCTTGAAGGCGCTTCACCAATTACGACTATTACAACTGAAGATATGAAGATGGAAGGTAACTTTACAGTTGCTGACGCACTTCGTAACAGTAACTTGAACTCTTTCGGTTCATTCTCTGAGCGTTCAGGTAGTTCTGCACAATCTCAAGCAACGATCGATTTACGTGGTGCAGGCTCAAGCCGTACTCTAGTACTTATCGATGGTAAGCGTTTCCCAGGTTCACCTACTCTAGGTGGTGCATCTGCTAACTTGAACGCTATTCCAATGGCCGCAGTAGAACGTATTGACATTCTGACTGACGGTGCATCTTCTACTTATGGTTCTGATGCGATTGCTGGTGTTGTTAACATCATCATGAAGAAGAATTATCAAGGTATCGAATTCAACGTTGGCGGTGGTTCTCGTGACCAAGACGGCGGATTAACAAGTAAAGAATTCTCTGTTGTTGCTGGTTATCAAATGGACAAAGGTAACATTACTTTCTCGTTTGACCACCAGGATCGTAAAGGTATTTCTGACGCTGACCGTCCATACACTGCAGCGAGCATGACAGATTTCAACGGCGACGGTGAAATCCAAGCTTATGAAGAAACTTCAGGTTGGAGTATTTATGGTGCAACTGTAGCTGCTCCAGATTTCTCTACTGCACAAGCATCATTATTATGTAATGACTTAGAAGCACAGTATGGTTCAGATGTATTCCAAACTGTTAAAGCTGACAATGATTGGGGTGGAGCTGGCTCTACTTATTGTATGTATGCTTTTGCTAACGTTTCTTATAACAAAGCATCTACAGAGCGTAATACTGTTTATGTTGATGCTAACTATGAAATTGCAGAAGACATTGAATGGTTTGGCCGTGTGATGGTTACTGCTGGTAACTCATTTGGTCGTTATGCGCCTCCAGCAGCAGCTTGGAATAGCATGGCAGCAGATAACCCACATAATCCATATGGTGAAGAAACTACTGGCTATTTCCGTTGGGTTGGTATCGGTACTCGTGACGGTAACGTTGACGATTACAACCAAGATTATTTAACTGGTTTGCGTGGTACGATTAGTGCACTAAACGATGCTGAGTGGGAATTTTACTACCACCACAACATCGCCGATAACAAGTCTATCGGTGAGTACTACTTAAGCTATGCTGGTCTAGCTTATAACCAAGCAAATGATATTGATTTAGGCTCTGAAGCTGGTATCAATAACATGAAAACCACAACCTTAACACAAGGTCGTGCTACATTTGATCAATACAGTGCTGGTATTGGTTTTGACGCGTTCGAATTACCAGGTGGTGCTGTTGCACATTACGTTGGTATGGAATATTTCGACCAACAATATAGCGAAGTGTATGACGCTCAGTCAGAAGCTGGCTTAGTTGGTGGTAGTGCTGGTAACTCTGCTGGTGGCGATCGTCAAGTATGGGCAATGTTCTATGAAGCGGTATTACCGTTAACAGATGACATTGAATTAAACCTTGCAGCTCGTTACGATGATTACAGTGATTTTGGTGATAACGTAGCACCAAAAGCTTCTGTTCGCTGGCAAGCTCTTGATAACGTTGTAGTACGTGCATCTTACTCTGAAGCGTTCCGTGCGCCTTCATTAGATCAGTTGTATGCAGCAACAACATTCAGTGCTGATACAGGTACCGATTATCCGTTCTGTGAATCTGCAGGTATCTCTGATGCAGATTGTAGTTCAAAACAGTATGATACTTATATTCGTGCTAACGATAGCCTAGGTCCTGAAACATCTAAGTATACTAACTTAGGTGTTGCATGGGATATCGTCGATGATATCGGTGTTAAGGTCGATTACTTTAACTTAAAAATTGATGACGTAATCAGTCGTCGTACAATTACCAACGTTATGCGTGGTATTGGTGCTGGTACTCTAGCAGAAAATGACACTTTCTATGTTAAACGTGCTCCAAATGGCGTTGATGGTTCATTAGGACGTGCTTTAGAAGTTGGTACTGGTTACGGCAACGGTGACAAATTAGAAATTACTGGTATTGACGTCGCGCTTAACGCTAAGTTTGAAACGGCAATTGGTGATATCGGCTTTAACTGGAACAACAGTTTCGTGCTAGATTATATCCAAGAAGTTGAAGGTGGTTCTGAAGCCGTTGACATCGCTGGTTGGAATGGTTCACCTGACTACAAGTCTAACTTTACCACTAACTACAGCATGGGCGATCACAGATTCTCATGGAACATGAGCTACACAGCATCTACTTATGAAGATGATGACACTGGCCATTTAGATTCTTGGTTAATCCACAATATCAGCTACGTGTATGATGCAGGTAACTATGGTTCATTGTTATTAGGTGTTAACAACCTAACAGATGAAGATCCAGTACTGAGTTCTGTTGGAATATACGAAAACCCTGATCTATATAACAACTACGGTCGTGAATACCGTGCAAGTTATACTCTTAAGTTCTAATATTTAATTAGACATAAGACAAGAGAGGCTCCTTCGGGAGCCTTTTTATTTAGTTTATATTTAGCCACGGTATTTTTGGCTTAGCTGTTTAACTCATAATGGAAAATAATTCAGATATCAATATTATTCCTTGTGAGTATATTTATGTGAAGGTTAGGTATCGTTGGCTTGAGTTAAACTCATTTTTATCAATTTATCTCATCCTGAGTTGAGATAATTAAGCAATACATTGTCATTAATTAAGGAGAATCAATGAATAATCACTGGAGTGAATATTGGCAGCAAGGACACACCACGTCATTCGGTGAGGCTTTATCTGGTAATTATGACGGCATATTGAAAAGTGTGTGGAAACCGATTTTTAACGGCTTAACTGAAAAATTTTTAGTTGTCGATGTTGGTACTGGTAATGGCTCATTACCGCTGTTACTTCGCGATGAATTATTAACCAGTGAATTAACCGGTAAGGTTGTTGGTGTCGATTTAGCAGAAGTTAGTTTAGCTAGCTCTGAAAACCAAAATAATCATAATATTGATATCGCCTTGATGTCTAATACTCGCTGTGAACAGCTCCCATTTGAGGCAAACTCCGTAGACCTTTATATATCCCAATTTGGTTTTGAGTATTCAAATGTCGAAAAATCTCTTCAAGAAGCAAATAGAGTCATAAAAAGTGATGGTCAGTTTGTTATTGTGTTTCACCATAAACGTTCGATGATCCTCAATCGAAACCGAAGAATTTTGAATTTAATACAGAAAAAAGAAGTCAATTTGCTTATAGAGTGTTTAGTCAAAATGGCTAATGCAATGGGCAATGTCAATAATTCGAAAGATGTTGATCGTATTAAAAAAGATCCACAATGTGAGAGCGTTAGAAAAGAAGTCAATCAATTGATTAAATCGCTAGTAATGTTTGATGACGCGGCAGCTCAAGATTGCGAGTTGATGCGCTTTGTGGCTCAATTTTTTAAAAATGGATTATTCTGGCCTGTTACAAAAAAGTTAGAGTTTATTGAATTTATTACAATACAAATGGATACGTTAAAATTACGTTTAACTGAATTGGTTGATGCATCTTTTGATGAATCAAAGTTAGCTATTTTTTTGGAAAAACTACAGCTCAATAATATGACGTTAAATGAACTTAAAATACTTAAGAATGATCAAGATGAAGTATTAGCTTGGTATTTGCATGCTTCAAAATTATTTTCATAATTAGAAAAAAGGTGAGGTTACAATAAAGTAACTTGGCCATTACTTTTTAAGCTATTGAATAAAAACAAATAAAAATTATCCCTTAACACTTAATTACTACATAATCATCTTGCACATGTTTAATTATTAACCTTTCATCAACATTCGCTCCTATAACGGCTCTTTCTACTAGTTTTTAAACTTTTCAAATGTTGACATAGGTCAACATTTTGTGGAATGATGCTAATGGGTCTGCGCCTTAATAGGTGCAGAAAAAGGAAGAAAAACTAACAATCACAAGAAAAAGACGTACTTAGTTGAAGTAACATTGATCACAATTTTAGATCATCGCTATTTCACAAAGTTGAACTTTTTAATTCACTTCAAATTGGTTGGGAACTATGTCCAAGGTAAGCAATAGAACAAAAATCGCTACTGCACTTGTTGGCGCTCTGGCTTTAGCTAGTAGCAACTTCGTTGTTGCAGATCCTCTAGCTGACGTTCAAAAAGCGGATAGTAGCCTTAATGCTGCTTCTGCTGCGTCACAACAGAAAGTCGACAAATATTTTGACCAAGCACAAGACATGCTTTTTGAGTATGGCAGCGTAGCTGATGAGCGTGAATCATTGAAAGCATACAATGATTACGTTGCAGGCTTGGTAGCTGATCAACAAAATTCACTTGATTTAATTCAAACTGATATCAATGGCGTTGATAAACTTCGTCAAGGTGTTGTGCCATTAATGTTTAAAATGGTTGATGCTCTAGAACAGTTTGTTAATTTAGATTTACCTTTTAATACGGAAGTTCGTCAGAACCGTGTTAAAAATCTAAAAGATATTCTTAATACTGCAGAAGTTACATTGGCAGAGAAATATCGTCTAATCCTTGATGCTTATAGCATTGAGCGTGAGTATGGTAATTTCGTTGCTGTACATACCGGTAAACTAAGCCTTGATGGCAAAGAAGTGCTAGTTGATTTCTTTAATTTAGGCCGTGTTGCACTTTACGCACAAAGCTTAGATCAAAAAATAGCATGGATGTACGATGCTGATGCTAAGTCTTGGAACAAGTTAGACGACAGCTATCTACGCGACATTACTAAAGGTATCCGTATTGCTCGTAAGCAAGGCGCATTAGACCTATTCGCATTACCAATTCCTGCTGCGGAGACTGCACAATAATGAAGAAGTTAATTACATCAGTGCTAGTGGCTGCAACTTTCTCTTTAACGGCTGGTATGGTTTCTGCTGCAGATGCACCAAAAACCATTGATCAACTATTACAACAAGTTAAAGTTGATCGTGCTAATGAAGGCAAAACAAACGCTAAGCGTGAACAAGAGTTTCAAGCTGAACGTGGTGATAAAGCTGAATTACTTAAGCGCGAGAAAAATGCCCTTGCTGCTGAAAAGCAACGTGGTAAAGATTTAAACCAAGCATTTTTAGATAACGAGCGTAAAATTGCTCAGTTAGAAGAAGACTTAAAAACCGCACAAGGTGACTTAGGTGAGATGTTTGGTGTTGTTAAAGGTGAAGCTGGTGATTTCGCTGGTAAGCTAGCAGCATCTAACATTAGTGCTCAGTATCCAGGTCGCGATACTTTTATTGCTGAACTTGGTGCGCGTAAGTCATTACCTAAAATTGAAGAGTTAGAGCAGTTTTGGGAAGCTCAGCTTTTTGAAATGGTTCAATCTGGTAAAATTGTTAAATTCCAAGGTGACGTTACCGCGATCGATGGCAATGTTGAGACCACTTCTATCCACCGTGTAGGTCCTTTCAACTTAACTGCTGATGGTAAATATGTTGTTTACAAGCCAGAACTTGGTTTAATTCAACAGCTATCACAACAGCCAGAAGGTTACCAAGTTAGCGCTGTTGGTACATGGGAAGACACTACTTCAGGTGTAGCTCCTTTCTATATCGATCCTGCTCGTGGCGTGTTATTGAATATTTTCACTAACAAAGCTAGCCTAGAAGATCGTTTAGAAGCCGGTGGAACTATTGGTTATATCATTCTTGCTTTATTAGCATTGGGTGCATTAATTGCTATTGAGCGTCTAGTGACTCTTACTATCATTGGCGGTAAAGTTAATAGCCAACGTAAGAACATTGAGAAGCCTGGTAATAACGCTTTAGGTCGCATCTTAAAAGTGTATCAATCAAACAAAGATGTTGATGTTGAAACACTTGAGCTGAAACTTGATGAAGCGATATTAAAAGAAACACCTGCTTTAGAAGCGCGTATTTCTATCATCAAAGTTATCGCAGCTATTGCTCCTATGATGGGTCTATTGGGTACTGTTACCGGTATGATCGCAACCTTCCAATCAATTCAATTATTCGGTACTGGTGACCCTAAATTGATGGCTGGTGGTATTTCAATGGCGCTTATTACGACTGTTCAAGGTCTTATCGCTGCATTGCCTCTAATGTTATTACATGCAATCGTAGTGGCTCGTAGCAAGTCTATTGTTCAAGTTCTTGAAGAACAAAGTGCTGGTATCATTGCAGAACATGCTGAGAAGAGGGCTGACTAATGATGCTAATCCTGATGGACGTATGGGATTCCGTCAGGGGCTTCATGGCCTCCGGAGGCGATGTCCTCTGGCTGGTTGCAGCTGTGCTATTCCTAATGTGGGTGTTAATGCTTGAGCGTTACTGGTATCTCAACTGGATATCACCAAAACAACATCAAGCCGTTATCGCGTCATGGGAAGCAAGAGAAGAAACGACTTCTTGGCATGCTCACCGTATCCGTGAAGCTTGGTTATCCCAAGCGAAGCAAGATTTGAATGCACGTATGCTGTTAATCAAAACCTTAGTAGCCATTTGTCCAATGATTGGTTTATTAGGTACTGTAACCGGTATGATTTCAGTATTCGATGTGATGGCAGTTCAGGGGACGAGTAATGCTCGTTTAATGGCCGCTGGTATCTCTATGGCCACTATGCCAACTATGGCAGGAATGGTTGCAGCTCTATCGGGTGTATTCTTTAGCACTCGTTTAGACTCAAAAATGAGAATCAGTTTAGAAAAGCTAAAAGACAGCATGCCTCACCACTAGAGAGAGATTGAACATGGCACGTAAGAAGCATTCCAGTATGGAAGAGGAAGCGCAGATTGATATGACCCCGATGCTAGACATCGTGTTTATCATGCTGATCTTCTTCATTGTAACAACATCGTTTGTTAAGCCATCAGGCTTAGACTACAACAAGCCTAAAGCGTCACAGGCTACGTCTAAACCATCGGCAAACATCTTTATTGGCATCAGCAAAACTGGCGTCATTATGATGGAAAACCGTCAGGTTGATATCGAGCGTGTAACTGCAAACGTAGAGCGTATGTTAGCGGAAGCACCAGAAGCAGCTGTATTGATTCAAGCAGACAAAGACGCTTTACATGGTTTAGTCGTTAAAGTGCTTGATAATGTTAAAGCTGCCGGTATTGACAAAATTTCAGTATCAGCGGGGAATGAGTAATATGCTAAGAGCACTCGTATCAATAATCATTGGTGCTGCAGTGACTTTTGGGCTGTTTGCTTTCATGGCTTTCCTAGTCGGCGGTGGCGCACAACGCAACGGCGACTCAGTGGAATCCCCTGTTATTGAAATTACGATGGATAAACAGGATTCGAAGGCACAGAAAAAACCAAGGGTTACACCTAAGCCACCTCCACCACCGGAGCAGCCACCGAAGCCGGATACTACTCCGCCAGATTCATCAACTAATATTGACACTAATATGGCGTTCAATATGGGTGGTATCGAAGCTGGTGGACCAAGTACAGGTTTTAAACTTGGCAATATGATGACCCGTGATGGTGATGCTACCCCTATCGTTCGTATTGAGCCACAGTATCCAATTGCTGCTGCTCGTGATGGTAAAGAAGGTTATGTTCAACTTTCATTTACGATTAACGAACTTGGTGGTGTTGATGATGTTTCTGTCATCCAGGCTGAACCTAAACGTTTATTCGATCGCGAAGCGATTCGCGCATTGAAGAAATGGAAATATAAGCCAAAGATCGTTGATGGCAAGCCATTAAAACAAACCGGTATGACAGTTCAGCTTGACTTCACACTAGAGAAAGGGAGGTAGATAATGCGTAAAGTTACTAGTATCGCTACAGCGTTATTACTTTCAGTCTGTGGAAGTGCACTATTGTCAAACTCTGTAGTGGCTGCTGAAAAGTGTGAAATTGATAAACGTCAATCTCGTGCTGTTGGCGAAAGCGCTGCAAAAAAAGTTCAAAAATCTTTTGAAGCTTACACTGAAGGAAATTTAGACCAAGCTATTTCAATTTTGCTTGAGGCTAATGCTAAAAACGATTTCGATAAAGCTTATGTCGATCGTATGTTAGGTAACTTCTATGCCGAAAAAGGCCAGATGAAGACAGCAATCAAATATTTAAAGACTGCTGTTGACGCTGATATTCTTGGTGGTACCGATCATGCAGCAACAATGCGTTTGTATGCTGATTTATTACTCCAGGAAAAAATGTTTAAAGAGGCTATTCCTTACTACTACAAGTGGATGGATTTTACCTGTAAGGCTGATTCGCAAATGTATCGCCGTATTGGTATTGCCTACACTGAGTTAAAAGATTGGAATAAAGTTCTTCAAGTATCTGACAAAGGTTTATCTTTAGCTGAATCGCCTGACAAGGGCCTATATCAGATGAAGTTAACCGCTTACTTTAACCAGAAAAAATACAAAGAAGCCGTAAAAGTATTAGAAACTATGGTGCCTTTGTTCCAAGACGATAAACGTCTCTGGGTACAGTTAGCTCAGTTTTACTTAATGACTGAAGATTATGATAAGTCACTTGCAACATATGATTTAGCCTATAAGAATGGCTTTTTAGAGACAGACAGTAACATTACCCGTTTGTCTCAGTTGTTAGCACAAAAAGGTTCGCCTTACAAAGCTGCTACCATTTTCGAAAAGCATTTAAAGTCTGGTCTTATTGTTGAAAACGAGAAGAGTTTATCAACTCTTGCTGGTTTTTATCATAATGCTAAAGAGCTAAAAGAAGCCGCTTTTTATTATGGAAAAGCCGCTGCCGTTAGTAATAAGGGTGATTTGTATTTAAAACAAGGTCGCATTCTTGCTTTAGATCAAAAGTTCGATGACGCTATTCCTGTGTTTAAAAAAGCACTTGATGCAGGCATCGATAATCCGGGTGAAGCTCAGTTTGAGCTAGCTTTAGCATACTTAAGCCTGAAAAAGTACAAGTCTGCTTATAATCGTGCGGTGCTTGCCGCGAATGATAAGAAGACCGAACGTAGTGCTAAGAGCTATATTTCTTACATCAAAGAAAAAGCTCGGATTCACAACGTAGCGCTTTAATTTAAGCTCGCAAAAAAAGCCCCTTCTAGGGGCTTTTTTATTAGCTATTAAAAAATATTAAATCAATTGGTTATGTCTTTGAAATGGTTTTTATTCCGATGTTTAGCGGTCTGTTATCATAGTTGTAAATGCATATCAGTACATATTCACTACCGATTAATTGTTAGTTTGTGTGTTTTTAGTGAAGTTTAGTTTCTTGTCGAGCAAGCCAAAGTTACAATGACATTATTGTACAAGGTTAATAATGTTGTTTAGATTAAAAACTGTACTGTGATACATCGTCATCTTTATATTAAGCCTTTGACCTTTTAAGGATAACAAGGCGTGAGTTAATTTGTGTTTAAGGAATAATAAAAATGAATAAAACATTGTTGGCGTTAACTGTGTCCTTACTCCTAGCTACCCAAGGTTGTTCTGACAATTCAACGGTTACGTCTGTATCTAAAACCACTTCAGAGCCTAGCGCAGCCGTTATGCCTCAATCTGTCTCTGAGCAGTATTTAGCTATGGTAGATAATTTTTTTAATGATCAACTTAAGCTTGAACCAATTTATGCCACTTTTGTAGGCGTAAATGATTATAACGATCAATTTGGTGGTGCATTAACTGATGAATACTTAAAGGCTCGTCATGAGTTGAATAGTCAATATTTCAGTCAAGCCAAAACTATTGATGTTGATAAGCTTCCTGCTTCACTTAAACTCAGTTACGACATGTTTATCTACGATCGAAATATGGAGCTTATTGGCGAAACTTATCCTGAATATTTCTTACCAATTAACCAGTTTTATAGCACAGTATTTACTATGGTTCAGTTAGGAAGTGGTGAAAGTGCTCAACCATTTAAGACGGTAAAAGATTATCAAAATTGGTTGGCTCGTTTACGTGGATTTATTAACTGGACCAAGCTTGCCCAACAACGAATGGATGAGGGCATCGCTAGCAAAGTCGTATTACCACGAGTACTTGTGGAGCGCATCATTCCTCAGTTAGATGCTCAACTTGTTACGGATGCACAGAGTAGTATATTTTATTCACCGATAAACTTGCTACCAGATGATTTTACTGCGGAACAAAAATCACAACTTACTACTGAGTATACTCAACTCATCAATGCCGAATTATTACCTGCTTTAACTCAGTTGCGTGATTACGTAAAGAATGATTATTTACCAAACTCCCGTGCTTCTGATGGTTGGTGGGGATTACCTAATGGTAAAGACTGGTATCAGCATTTAGCCAATAGTCACACAACTACCACTTTGCCTGTCGATGAGATACATCAAATTGGATTATCTGAAGTTGCGCGTATTTTATCCGAAATGGACAAAGTTAGAGTACAAGTTGGTTTCAGCGGTGATCTAAAGGCATTTTTTGCCTCTTTATCTTCAGAACCTCAGTATTTCTTTACAGATAGACAAGATTTAATTGATGGTTATATGACCATTAAAAATAGAATTAATCAGGTGTTACCGCAGTATTTTAATGTGATGCCAAAGGCCGATTATATTGTTAAACCAGTAGAAAGTTTCCGTGAACAGTCGGCAGCAGGTGCATCATATGAATCTCCTGCTGTGGATGGCTCTCGTCCGGGGATCTTTTATATCAATACTTATAACTTAAAAGCGCAGCCGAAATGGGGAATGACAACCCTTTCTTTGCATGAAGCTTCACCTGGTCACCACTTTCAGATTTCAATTAAGCAAGAGTTGACCGAGGTACCGCAATTTCAACGCTTCCAAGGTTATACTGCGTTTGAAGAAGGTTGGGCACTGTATTCAGAGTATTTAGGTGTTGAAATGGGCCTCTTTAACGACCCTTATCAGTATTTCGGTAAGTTATCAGATGAAATGCTTCGAGCTATGCGATTAGTGGTTGATACAGGTCTTCATGCCAAAGGTTGGAGTCGTGAGCAAGCTATTCAATACATGATGGACAACTCACCAATGGCAGAGTCCGATATCATTGCTGAAGTAGAGCGTTATATGGCAATTCCTGGTCAAGCCTTATCATACAAAGTGGGGCAACTGACAATTTTAAGATTGCGTGCTGATGCCGAAAAAGCGCTTGGCGACAAGTTTGACCTTAAAGCTTTTCATGACCAGTTGTTAACGTCAGGTTCTTTACCTATGGCGGTGATGGAAAACAAGATTGCTGATTGGATTGAATCTGAATCAACCAAATAATGTTGCACAAGTTTGGTGACTAAATGGTGTCATCATTTTGTCATTATGTTAGTGTTATTTTTTAGTAGATATTACATTTATAGGAGCCATATCATGGTACAAGCAACCGCTAGACACTTACTTGTGAGTAATCAGGAACAATGTGAAACACTTAAGCAACAGATCGAAGCCGGCGCAGATTTTGCTGAGATTGCTAAGGCAAACTCTTCTTGCCCGTCTGGAGCACAGGGTGGTGATTTAGGTTCTTTTGGTCCTGGCATGATGGTCAAAGAATTTGACGAAGTGGTGTTCAGTGCGCCGTTAAATGTTGTTCAAGGACCTGTAAAAACTCAATTTGGTTATCATTTACTTGAAGTGACTAGTCGCGCCTAGTGTATATTAATTAAGTATCAAAAATGGCAGCCTAGGCTGCCATTTTTCTTGATAAGAAATAGAGGGTGTATGGACATAAATCTTTTTAGCGATCGGTTGATATTACGAAATTTACAAACGAAGGATTGGCCGAACTTTCTTCGCTTGCACCTCGATAAAGATATAAATCAATATATTCGCCGTATTGAATCTGAGTCAGATATCGTTGCTAAATTTGAGCAACGTAAAGCCGCTTGGCAATTTGAATCTGGTGAATGGTTATCTCTGGTCATTGAGCAGATCGACACGAATGAGTTTGTCGGCCTTATTGGTTTTCGATGTGATGATGCTCAATTAAACAGAGCAGAGGTGGGTTACCTTATTGCACCAGAAAAGCACGGTTTTGGATTCGCTACTGAAAGCTTGCGAGCCGTAACCGACTGGGGAGCTTTGCAATTTAATATGCATAAATACATCGGTATTTGTGACCAACACAATACCGCTTCACGTAGAGTCCTTGAGAAAGTCGGTTTCATTCTTGAAGGAACGTTAAGACATAATAACTGTATTGATCAAATATGGTCAGATGATTGCTACATGGGATTGTTGACAGCGCAAAGAGAGTAACGCTTTTACTCATCGCGTCTTTAAATAAAATTAAATCTTCTTGGTACTATATTCTAGCGTGCATTTGTCACATAATACGTAATACAACTGAAAACTATTCTCGTTAACAAGTGAAACTTTGATCTAGATTTGAGTTTGACTGGTTCAGTTCAGATAAAATTTTTAGCGTTATTAATGTTGTTGAAGGTAGTGTGACATGAAGCTGAGTGAACTTAAGCCAGGTGATCAGGCAATTATTTCTGAAATCGGTCAATTAACTTTACCGCAAACGGTTAAACGTAAATTGTTATCCATGGGCATTACTCCCAACACTCGTTTTCATTTTATTCGCCGTGCCCCTATGGGCTCGGGTGTTGAGTTAGATTTACGTGGCAGTAAACTATGTATGCGTTGTGATTTAGCCGATATTATCGAGGTAGTTCTAAAAAATGACTAAACAATTTCATTGTGTCACTGTGGGCAATCCAAACGCGGGTAAATCGACTCTTTTTAATGCCCTTACTGGCGCTAGCCAGCAGGTGGGTAATTGGTCAGGTGTTACCGTAGAAAAGAAGACTGGGAAGTTTAGTGACTCTGGTATAGATATTTTTCTCACCGATTTACCCGGTATTTATGATTTATTACCAGCCGGAAATAGTTGTGATTGTTCACTCGATGAACAAATTGCGCAAGCGTATCTTTCAAACCAAAAAGTGGACGCTATCATCAACTTAGTTGATGCAACCAATGTTGAGCGTCATCTGTATTTGACTACCCAATTACGTGAGTTAGGCATTCCTATTATCGTTGTCATTAATAAAATTGACGCAGCGAAAAAGCTGGGGATTAACATTAATGTTGACGACATGTCGGTCCGCCTCGGTTGTCCTGTCATTGCAATTAGCTCTCGAAATCAAGCCGATGTTAAGCATCTACAAACTGAACTATTGTCATTATTGAAAAAAGGTAATACCGCAGCATCTTTATTATTGCAGTATCATACTGATATAGAAGCAAGTGTTATTGCTTTACAGATACAAAATGATGCACAAGGACTTGCAGAGCTAAGTCGTGGACAAGCACTGGCTATTTTAGCTAACAGCCATGGTAATGACTGTGGTTCCAGTGAAACCCAATTACATGACACGGTAAGACAATGTACTCAACGGGTTGAACAAGCCGGTCAAGACATCGATATTATGATCGCCACCACCCGTTATGATTTTGTTCAACAGGTGTTTGAGGCATCAGTAAGTACTGGCACACATGTTAGTGTCACCGATAGGCTTGATAAAGTCGTGTTACATCCACTGCTGGGTATCCCTATCTTCTTGTTTGTCATGTACCTAATGTTTTTATTTAGTATTAATGTTGGTAATGCATTTATTGATTTCTTTGATATTACTGCTGGCGCTATTTTTGTGGATCATTTTGGTGCCTTGTTGTCGTCAATAGGCTCGCCAGATTGGATTGTAACCATTTTGGCTGGCGGCGTTGGCCAAGGTATTCAAACTGTTGCGACCTTTATTCCTGTTGTTGCCGCACTATTTTTGGCTCTCTCGGTACTTGAAGGCTCAGGCTATATGGCTCGAGCAGCTTTTGTTGTTGATGGTCTAATGCGTCGCATTGGTTTACCGGGTAAAGCTTTTGTGCCTATGATTGTTGGTTTTGGTTGCTCGGTGCCTGCCATTATGGCAACGAGAACCTTAGGCAGTGAGCGTGAACGTATCGTTACTGGAATGATGGCGCCATTCATGTCTTGCAGTGCTCGGCTACCGGTTTATGCATTATTTGCCGCGGCATTTTTCCCGCAGTCTGGTCAAAATTTAGTATTTTTACTGTACATTATTGGTATTTTGGCCGCGATTGGTACTGGGTTATTATTACGAAAAACAGTTTTGCCTGGAACCAGTAGCGCTGTTGTCATGGAATTGCCAAGTTACGAAATGCCGAAATCTAAAGCGGTTTTCTCTCGCACCACGAAACGCACTAAAAGCTTTATTATGGGCGCAGGTAAAACTATCATTATCGTCGTCACACTGCTTAACTTTATCAATGCTATCGGTACTGACGGCTCCTTTGGACATGAAGATAGTAAAGAATCCATGCTCAGTGTTGCCAGTCAGCAAATTACCCCATTGTTTAGGCCTATGGGAATAGAGCAAGATAACTGGGCGGCAACTGTAGGTATTATCACCGGTATTTTTGCTAAAGAAGCTGTCGTCGGTACATTGAATAGTTTATATAGCAATGATGAAGGCGAACAAGTTGAACTGGTTTCAATTTGGGATAGCGTCAAAATAGGTTTAGCCACTATTCCTGCAAATTTACTTGGTATTGAGGCAGGAGACCCATTATCGATTGCTATCGCGGGTATTAGTGATTTAGATGAAGCTGCCATCGCATTATCTGTTGACTCTACGACCTTCAGTGCGCTGCAAACGGGCTTTAAAAGTCAGATAGCGGCGTTCTCATACTTGTTATTTATTTTGCTTTATACCCCGTGTGTGGCGGCTATGGGAGCTTTGGTGCATGAGTTTGGTACCAAATGGGCGCGTTTTGCTGCTATTTGGACATTCTCATTAGCCTACGGCTCAGCTACAGTTGTATATCAAGGGGCTACCTTTACTCAGCATCCTCTGCAATCTGCCAGTTGGATCGGCTTTTTTGTTATGGCTTTGATTGGTTTTTATTTTTGGTTAAACAAAAAGGGCAGAAAGGCTCAACAAATTATTCCTGGAATACGCATCATCACTGAGTAGTTAAGCTAAAACGTTTTGATTTACTCGATAAACCCAGCAAAGCTGGGTTTATTTGCTTTATCGGGTTAACTTTTTCAAGCCTAGGAGTTGTAACTACATAAGATCTGTAGGATCATCTATTTTTATTCATATTGCCATTGTGCGCCAAGAGGAATTCCATGAGTCATATGGACACTGAAGTACGTCCAAGTAACTTCATTCGTAATATCATAGACGAAGACCTAAAAAGCGGTAAGCACAGCCAAGTACATACACGCTTTCCACCGGAACCAAACGGGTATTTACATATTGGCCATGCTAAATCTATTTGCTTGAATTTTGGTATCGCAAAAGATTACCAAGGTCAATGTAACTTACGTTTCGATGATACTAACCCTGAAAAAGAAGATATTAACTATGTTAAGTCTATTCAGGAAGATGTGCGTTGGTTAGGGTTTGAATGGTCTGGCGATATCCGTTATTCATCAAATTATTTTGACCAATTACATCAGTATGCCGTTGAGTTAATCACCAAAGGTCTCGCTTATGTTTGTTTCTTAAATGGGGAACAAACCAGAGAACATCGTGGTACGTTAAAAGAGCCGGGTAAAAATAGCCCTTATCGTGATACCAGTGTTGAAGAGAACCTCGCATTATTTGAAAAAATGCGTCTAGGCGAATTCAAAGAAGGTGAATGTGCTCTGCGCGCAAAAATAGACATGGCATCGCCATTTATGTGCATGCGCGATCCTATTATTTACCGTATCCGTTTTGCTCACCATCATCAAACAGGTGATAAGTGGTGCATTTATCCAATGTATGACTTCACCCATTGTATTTCTGATGCGATCGAAAATATCACCCATTCTATTTGTACGTTAGAGTTCCAAGATAACCGCCGCTTATATGACTGGGTACTGGATCATTTAGATGACTTTCAAGCACCAAACCGTACTCGTCAATATGAGTTTTCGCGTTTAAATCTTGAATATACTCTGATGTCTAAACGTAAATTAAACGATTTAGTTACCCGTAACTTAGTCGACGGTTGGGATGATCCGCGTATGCCAACTATCGCTGGCCTTCGTCGTCGTGGCTATACTCCTGCATCAATTCGAGAGTTTTGCTTGCGTATAGGCGTTACTAAACAAGAAAACTTAGTCGAAGTAGGCATGCTAGATGCGTGTATCCGTGAAGAGCTTAACGAACATGCCCCTCGTGCAATGGCTGTTTTAAGACCGATTAAAATCGTGATTGAAAACTACCCTAATGCACAACCAGAAGCCATTACGGCGCCTGCTCATCCTAATAATGAGGCTATGGGCACTCGTGAGTTATTTTTTGGCAAAGAACTTTTTATTGATGTAGAAGATTTTAAAGAAGAGGCTAATAAGCATTTCAAACGTCTTGTACTCGGTAAAGAAGTCCGCCTACGTAATGCTTACATCATCAAAGCTGAACGTTGTGATAAAGATGCTGATGGCAATGTCACTACCGTTTATTGTAGTTACGATGCAGATACTTTAGGTAAAAACCCTGCCGATGGCCGTAAAGTTAAAGGCGTGATTCATTGGGTTGACGCGGCAACGGCGAAACCAGCTGAGTTTCGTATCTATGATCGTCTATTTACCAAAGAAAATCCTGCGACGTTTGAAACTGTCGATGAGGTCATTAATCCACAGTCTTTGGTGGTGTTAAATGGCCTAGTGGAACCTAGTTTAGTCAATGCTCCTGCTGAGAAATCTTATCAGTTTGAGCGTGAAGGTTATTTCTGCGCAGACAGTAAAGATTCCAGCGCTGATCACTTAGTATTTAACTTAACGGTACCGTTAAGAGACACCTTTGCTTAATGAGTGATGAATGATACAAAAAAGGCGCTTTAAGCGCCTTTTTTATTATATTTTTAACTAAACGATTATTGCATCATTGGGCCTAAACCAATGCTCCATAAAATGACACTACTTGCCATCAGTGCAACCAGTAATACTAAACCTGCTGTAACAACTGAGCTGGCATAAATAAAACCTTTTTCTTCAGGTATATTCATAATGATGGGCACTCCTGCATAGAGCAGATACACCGAATAGGATAATCCGATTAATCCAATCACCATTATGAACCATAATACAGGATAGAGTGCTGCAAGACCGACCATGAATAAGGGGGTTGCAGTGTAGGAAGCCAATTCGAGCGCTTGAGTATAGGTTGGATCTGCATCAAATGTTCTACCCATCCAAAAAGCTAAGTAGGCGAGTGCCAGAACGCCAATAATTAAGCCAAAATACATTGCAATTGACATTAATAGTGCGCTTTGTGATGTCAGAAACAGTGGTTCTCCGACGCCTGGATGCCACCCAATATGAGCCGTTGCAAAATAAGCACAAACGGCAGGAATGAGCGCAATAAGCAATATATGACTCAAGCTGCTTTTCAGTGCTTCATGATTTTTTTCAATTGTTTGCCACTCTTTTTTCGGATGAGTGTAAAGCCCCATTAAGTGATTCAATACCATTATCGTTATCCTTGTTTAGCATTTTTGACCTAGCTCGCCAAACAACGACGAACTGACTACAGCTTTTTATCCATCGCCTTAATCAGTCCACATCAACTTAACAACCTATTTTGTATTGGCAGTAAACTCATTCCATCGTTGCCAATATCTATGTTGTTCAGTTATGACCCTATCCCACACTAGAATCATCATTTAAGGTGATCGATTGCATCTGTTATAAAAGCGTTAAATTAGATGCTTAGCTTATTTATTGAACATAAATAGACTTTCGTCAAGGAGTATTACGTTTTTGGCTTCAGAAATGATCACTCTACAGGTAAACTGAGCGTAGATTCTTGACTGAGTTATTCATTCTATGCAGCAATTACTTGCGCCAATTCATGACTTTTTAGGTTGTGAGACCCCAGACCTTTGGGTTGAAAAAGCAAAACAACCGTCGCAATTAATCCCATTGCTTATTGACCATTGCAACTGCGAGCTCAAAGCTGCGCAAACGGCTATTTTAATGATCCGCAAATATGCGATTGATAAAAGTAGCGCTCATCTATTAAAGGATTGGGCAAAGCCCTACGAGGATTTTGTTTACCAACAAGATCGTGATGCACATGCCTTTTTGGCTCGCGATAGTAAAAAGAATGATATCACTAGTGAATTAGTCGCCAATGAGCAGTTAGCTTATAGCGCTGATGTCATGAGTAAAATGGTGCGCCTGATCAAAGAAGAGTTCCATCATTTTGAACAAGTACTACAGATTATGACGGCACGAGGTATTGATTACAGTAATATTCGCGCAGGGGGTTATGCCAGGCAATTGATCATTCATGTACGAACCCATGAGCCACTGACCATTATTGATAAATTAATTATTGGGGCGTTTATTGAAGCGCGTTCGTGTGAGCGATTTGCTAAAATTGCGCCACACTTAGATGATGAGCTGGCTAAGTTTTACACCTCATTACTTCGTTCTGAAGCTCGGCATTTTCAAGATTATTTAGCCCTTGCTCAAGATATAGCAGGCGTTGATATCTGCGAACGAATTGATTACTTTCGACAAATTGAGAAGAGATTGATTTTGGCTGAGGACAGCGAATTTCGTTTTCACAGTGGTGTGCCGAGTCAATAGCTCAATGGTTGAGCGCGTCTCATTAAGGCTCACAGATAATGCGTCATCATTATCACAAGTGAGCCTATTTGGTGTCTGAGAAGGGCAGTGTAACTAACTCGCACCCATGTTCATTCACATTTAAGACGCTACCTTGAGTATACCAGTCGCCTACTACTACGCGTTGATGTGTTGCAGATAATTGATGAATCGCCGGACGATGCGTATGACCATGGATCATGCGTTGGCAGCCAGTACTCGCCAGCAGAGCAGTCACTGCGCTTGGTTCAACATCCATAATTTCGTAGTGTTTTTGTTGATTACCTTGGACACTTTTTTGACGAATTTTTGCAGCAATGTTTAAGCGTGTCTTTTTAGGTAAGCGAGCATATAACCAGCGCACGACTCTAAAGCTTCTAAAGTGTCTGAATCGCTGATAGTCAACATCAAGTGTGCAAAGGCTATCACCATGCAAGATAACAGTATCAACACCGTACAAGTCGATACAATACACTTCAGGTAATACTTGCATGCCTGCTCGTTGGCAAAATTGTTTACCCACCATAAAGTCACGATTACCATGAATAAAGTACACAGGTAGCGTGTTTGATACCATTTTGATTGCATCAGCGATAGCAACACTAAATGACTCAGCAATATCATCACCCATCCACACTTCGAATAGATCGCCAATGATATAAAGCGCTTCAGCATCGTCTAAACCATAATTTAGAAAATACACGAAGGCTTGAGTAATATCGGGACGATCAGCACTTAAGTGCAAATCGCCCACAAAGATTGTTTTTTTCAAAATTACGCTTTAACGCTAACGCTTTTGATCACAATAGCTTCTAATGGTACATCTTGATGCATACCATTATTTCCTGTTGGGACATTTTTGATTTGCTCAATGATGTCTAACCCTTCAACGACTTCACCAAACACACAGTAACCCCAGCCTTGCGAGGTTTCTGATTTAAAATCAAGGAACGTATTGTCTTTGACGTTAATGAAAAACTGTGCAGTTGCTGAATGAGGATCAGAGGTTCGCGCCATTGCAACAGTGCCTTTGCGGTTAGATAAACCGTTGCTAGCTTCGTTTTTGATTGATGCTTTAACACTTTTTTGGCTCATGTCTTCAGTGAAACCACCACCTTGGATCATAAAACCGTCAATAACACGGTGAAAAATAGTACCTTCGAAAAAGCCATCTTCAACATACTGCATAAAGTTAGCGGCAGTAATAGGCGCCTTTTCTTCATTTAGTTGTAAAGTAATATCGCCCATATTGGTATGTAAAGTAATCATGTTATCTCACTTGAAAATATTAATTTGCGCGATTCTAACTTATCTTAACTGCCGCTTAAAGTGCAGTGTTCAAAACAGGTGACATCATGTTAGAATCTGCATTAACATTTACCGTTATAAATTAGTGTAAAAGAGAACAATCGATGTTGAAGATTTACAATAGTATTAGCCGTGATAAACAAGAATTTAAACCAATAAATCCAGGTAAAATCGGAATGTACGTCTGTGGCGTGACCATTTACGATTTATGTCATATTGGTCACGGGCGTACCTTTGTTTCGTTTGACATGATAGTACGTTATTTACGTTACATAGGTTATGAGGTGAACTTTCAGCGCAATATTACTGACGTTGATGATAAAATTATCAAACGTGCTGCTGAAAATAATGAGTCATGTGAGTCACTTACTGAGCGTTTAATCGGCGAAATGCATCAAGATTTTGATGCGCTGAACATGAAACGACCTGATTTTGAGCCGCGAGCTACGTTACATATTGAAGAAATTATCGATATGGTTCAGCGTTTGCTTGATCGCGACCATGCTTATGTTGCCAGTAATGGTGATGTATTATTTAGTGTTGCGTCGTTTCCTCAATATGGCCAGCTTTCTGGGCAAAACCTTGACCAACTTCAAGCTGGTGCTCGGGTTGAGATTGATAATGCTAAACGCAATCCTATGGATTTTGTGCTATGGAAAATGTCTAAACCCGGTGAGCCTACATGGGAATCACCTTGGGGTCCTGGTCGCCCAGGTTGGCATATTGAATGTTCTGCCATGAACAGTAAGCATCTAGGTTTACATTTTGATATTCATGGTGGCGGATCTGATTTACAGTTTCCACATCATGAAAATGAAATTGCCCAGTCTTGCTGTGCCCATGACACGCCTTATGTGAATTACTGGATGCACACCGGAATGGTGATGGTTGACCGTGAAAAGATGTCTAAATCATTAGACAACTTTTTTACTATTCGTGACGTGCTTAAGCATTATGACGCTGAAACTGTACGTTATTTCTTATTGTCAGGTCATTACCGTAGCCAGTTAAATTATTCTGAAGATAATTTAAAGCAAGCACGTGCAGCATTAGAGCGTTTATACACAGCCATTAAAGATTTAGATTTGACTGTCGACGCTGCGCCTGCTGAAGCGTTTGTTGCCAAATTCAAATCTGCTATGGATGATGATTTTAATACGCCTGAAGCCTATTCGGTTTTATTTGATATGGTCCGTGAAATTAATCGTCTTAAAATAACCGATATGGCAGCTGCGTCGGCATTAGGTGTCAGCTTGAAGCAATTAGCCGATGTACTTGGTCTTATCAGCCAAACGCCTGAGGCTTTCTTTAAGGGTGAGGGCAGTGACGATGAAGTGGCAGAAGTTGAAGCACTAATTGTTGAGCGTAACCGTGCCCGAACTGAAAAAGATTGGCCTGCAGCCGATATCGCGCGTGATCGCTTAAATGAGTTAGGCGTTGTGTTAGAAGACGGCCCTAGCGGAACGACATGGCGTAAAAAGTAATTTAGTTTGCCCATAAAACAAAAAAGCCTGCAATAGCAGGCTTTTTTATTATTCATCAGCAGCCAGCTGGACTAGCTATGATACTGCTCACAAGCATAAAGAGTATTCTCTAATAAGCTCGCAATGGTCATTGGACCAACGCCGCCAGGAACCGGAGTTATAAATGCGGCTTTTTCGGCGGCAATATTAAATTCCACATCACCGACTAAACTGCCGTTTTCCAAGCGATTAATACCGACATCAATCACAATAGCGCCAGGTTTTATCCACTCACCAGGAATGAAACCAGGCTTACCCACAGCAACAACCAATAAATCGGCTTGACGCACTTTTTGCTCTAAGTTTTTGGTAAAACGATGACAGGTGGTTGTAGTACAACCAGCTAATAAGAGTTCCAGTGTCATTGGACGGCCGACAATGTTCGACGCTCCGACAACAGTAGCATCCAAACCGTAAGTATCAATACCGGTAGATTTGATTAACGTCATAATCCCCATCGGCGTACAAGATCGCAGAACCGGGATACGTTGAGCTAAACGGCCAACATTGTATGGATGAAAACCATCAACATCTTTATCTGGACGAATATGTTCAATGACTTTTGAATCATCAATATGATCAGGTAAAGGAAGTTGTACTAAAATTCCGTCAATATTGGGATTAGCATTACACTCATCGATTAACGCTAATAGTTCAGCTTGGGTTGTACTTGTGTCCAGGTCAAAAGATTGAGATTCAAAACCGACTTCTTCACAAGCTCTGCGTTTACTGCCGACATAGACTTGAGATGCGGCATCACTGCCCACTAAAATAACCGCAAGACCTGGCGCGCGGAATCCAGCTTGTCTTCGAAGTGCTACTTTTTGTTTTAGTGTGGTGCGGATAGATTGTGCAATGGCTTTACCGTCAATAAGTTGAGCAGTCATGGCTGTAGAGTTTCCTTTGAGTGACGCAGGTGTTGAAGTCGATGGTCGAACGGCGGTTATTCTAGCAGGCGCAATGAAAAGTGTCATTTGCTAGACGATGAAAATACAGTGAATAAACTATTCGCGCTATGATGCTAATCATGGTTTTTGCTGCTAAATTCGTCATATAGCATCCAGAGTTAAAAAAATCGTTGACGATATCAAGGTGACTAGTTAAGATGCGCTCCGTTCTCGAGACAACAAGGTTACTGTATAGCAGTAATAAATATTTCGAAAACAAAGTAAGATTTCGGTGATTAGCGCAGCCCGGTAGCGCATCTCGTTTGGGACGAGAGGGTCAGAGGTTCGAATCCTCTATCACCGACCAAATTAAATGTTATTTGCTATAGTAGCGAGTAATAGAACAAGTAAACTTGTTCAGCCAGACAGGAAACAGCTTATTGCTGTAACCATGCGCCCGTAGCTCAGTTGGATAGAGCACCCGCCTTCTAAGCGGGTGGTCGCAGGTTCGAATCCTGCCGGGCGTACCATTTCAATGGTGATTGTAGCTCAGTTGGTAGAGTCCCGGATTGTGATTCCGGTTGTCGTGGGTTCGAGCCCCATCAGTCACCCCATTTTTTTCTGTTCAAATCAACGTGTATTTTGAGACACTCATTGTGTTGCTGAAAAATGTATTTGTTTACCATAGTTGATTTACTGCAATGCATATCCAATCTGATAAAAACTCATTTCGCGCATTAAACGTGCAAACACATCAAAATTGACCATCAGTTAGCCCTTTTATCACGTAAATCGACCTTTTCAGGCTCGACTCTGTTAAAAACGGTAGCTATAATGTCGCGTCTTGATAAATATCAAAAATAAGCTACCTATACCAACAGCGTCTTCAGCATCGATATTATCGCTGTGCTGGGTATCAGAGCTAAACCCGTAGTCAAGAAACGAATATCTAATGGTTGAGTTGTCGACCATTCAAAGAACGTTAGACATATTTCGAGGTAAAAAAATGCAAGTTTCTGTTGAAACAACTCAAGGCCTAGAGCGTCGCCTAACTATTTCTGTACCTGCTGAGCAAATCGAGAAATTGGTTAAAGACAACGTATTGCGTGAAGCTAAGCGTGCTCGTCTTCCAGGTTTCCGCCCAGGTAAAGTGCCTATCGGCGAAATCAACAAGCGTTATGGTAAAGCCATTCGTCAAGACATCACTGGTGAAGTGATGCAACGCAACTTTATAGAAGCTATTGTAGCTGAGAAGTTAAACCCAGCAGGCGCACCAGTATTTACTCCTGGTTCAACTGAAGGTGATTCTTTCGAATTCGTTGCAACATTTGAAATCTACCCAGAAGTTGTTTTAACGGGTTTAGATAGCATTGCAGTTGAACAGCCTAAAGCTGAAGTTAATGATGCAGACGTTGATGTAATGATTGAAACGTTACGTAAGCAACATGCTACTTTTGCTGCTGTTGAACGTGAAGCTACAGCTGACGACAAAGTTAAAATGAACTTTATTGGTTCTATTGATGGTGAAGAATTTGAAGGCGGAAAAGCTGATGATTTTGAACTTCAATTAGGCAGCAATCGTATGATTCCTGGTTTTGAAACCGGTATCATTGGTCATAAAACGGGTGATGAATTCGAAATCGAAGTGACTTTCCCTGAAGATTACCACGCTGAAAACTTAAAAGGTAAGGCGGCTAAGTTCGTTATTACGTTAACTGAAGTTCAAGCAGCTAACTTACCTGAAGTGAATGATGAGTTTGCTTCTTTGTTTGGTATCGCTGAAGGTGGCTTAGACGCACTTAAAGCTGAAATCCGTAAAAACATGACTCGTGAACTAGAGCAAGCGTTGAAAGCGAATGTGAAAGAGCAAGTTATTACTGGTTTATTAGCAGCAAATGACATCTCTATCCCTAAAGCACTTGTTGAAGGTGAAGTGAATGTACTTCGTCAACAAGCAATGCAGCGTTTTGGTGGCCAAACTGAAAATATGCCTGAACTTCCGGCTGAACTTTTCACTGAGCAAGCAGAACGTCGTGTTAAAATCGGCTTGCTACTAGGCGAAGTGATTAAGACTAACGAGCTAAAAGCTGAAGATGATCGTGTTAATGCATTGATCGAATCTATGGCTTCAGCGTATGAAGATCCATCTGAAGTTGTTTCATACTACAACTCAAATAAAGAACTCATGCAAAACATGCGCAACGTAGCGCTTGAAGAGCAAGCTGTTGAAGCATTGTTAAAATCAGCAAAAGTAACCGTCAAAGACGTTGCTTTTGAAGAATTTATGAACAAGGCTACTGGACGAGCGTAAGCTAAGCTTGACTTAACAAGTGGTTCGCCATTTATAATGGCTCGTATGAGGTTCCTCATGCGGGCCATTTTTATTTTTAGGGAAATGAATAATGCATAAAGCACCAGAATCAGTACTCAATGCTCTTGTACCTATGGTTGTTGAACAAACAGCTAAAGGTGAACGTTCTTATGATATTTACTCTCGTCTATTAAAAGAGCGAGTCATCTTCTTAGTTGGCCAAGTAGAAGAACACATGGCTAACCTTATTGTTGCTCAGTTATTATTCCTAGAGTCAGAAAGCCCAGATAAAGATATTTATTTGTACATTAACTCTCCTGGCGGTTCAGTTACAGCGGGTATGGCGATCTACGACACCATGCAGTTTATTAAGCCTAATGTCAGTACAGTGTGTATGGGGCAAGCTGCTAGTATGGGTGCATTCTTACTCGCCGGCGGCGCTAAAGGTAAACGTCATTGCTTACCTAACTCTCGTGTGATGATCCATCAGCCATTAGGTGGCTTCCAAGGTCAAGCATCAGATATCGCCATTCATGCTCAGGAAATCCTAGGCATCAAGAATAAATTAAACCAAATGTTAGCTGATCATACTGGCCAACCGTTGGAAATCATTGAACGCGATACTGACCGTGATAACTTCATGAGTGCTACTCAAGCTGTTGATTATGGTATTGTCGATTCATTACTAACAAGTCGCGGCTAAAACCGATAGCTGATTTTCTCTAATCTTTCAGGTATTCTGTACTGAAAGACGTTAAGTCATCTATGTGGTTATGATAAGTATCTACAAGCAGCGCTTAGGGTTAACCTAAGTTGGAAACAGAGGTAGAATAATGGGCGATAACAAAAATAACGGTGACAGCGGCAAATTGCTGTACTGCTCTTTTTGCGGAAAAAGTCAGCATGAAGTCAGAAAACTGATTGCTGGCCCATCAGTTTATGTATGTGATGAGTGTGTTGATTTATGTAATGACATCATCCGTGAAGAAATCAAAGAGATTTCACCTAAGCGTGATGAAGACAAGTTGCCGACACCGCATGAGCTACGCAAACATCTTGATGACTATGTAATCGGTCAGGATCAAGCCAAAAAAGTGCTTTCTGTTGCGGTATACAATCATTACAAGCGTTTACGTAATGGCGCAATAAAAGACGGTGTTGAGCTTGGTAAAAGTAATATCCTGCTATTAGGTCCAACTGGTAGTGGTAAAACATTATTAGCTGAAACACTGGCACGCTCACTCAATGTTCCTTTTGCTATGGCAGATGCAACCACGCTAACCGAAGCAGGTTATGTGGGCGAAGATGTTGAAAACATCATTCAAAAGTTACTGCAAAAGTGTGATTACGACGTTGAAAAAGCTGAACGCGGTATCGTCTATATCGATGAAATTGATAAAATCAGTCGCAAATCTGACAATCCTTCAATTACTCGCGATGTGTCGGGTGAAGGTGTTCAGCAGGCGCTACTGAAGCTAATTGAAGGCACGGTAGCTTCTGTTCCTCCACAAGGCGGACGTAAGCACCCACAGCAAGAATTTTTGCAAGTGGATACCTCTAAAATTCTGTTTATCTGTGGTGGTGCGTTCGCTGGACTTGAAAAAGTCATTGAACAACGAGCTCACACAGGAACCGGGATTGGCTTTGGTGCAGAAGTAAAAGGCGAGGCGGATAAAGCCACCATTTCACAAATACTAAGCCAAGTAGAGCCTGGTGATTTAGTGAAATTTGGTTTGATCCCTGAGTTTATTGGTCGTTTACCTGTTGTTGCTACGCTAACTGAGTTAGACGAAGCTGCACTGGTTCAAATTCTATCTGAGCCTAAAAATGCGTTAACCAAGCAATATAGCGCGTTATTTGAGATGGAAAATGTCGAACTTGAGTTCCGTGATGATGCATTACAAGCGATTGCTCAAAAAGCGATGTCACGTAAAACGGGTGCACGTGGATTACGTTCAATTGTAGAAAGCATTTTGCTTGATACCATGTACGATATTCCATCGACTCAGGGAGTGATTAAAGCGGTTGTTGATGAATCCGTTGTTAAAGGTGAATCAGCTCCAATTTTGATTTACGAAAATACAGAGACTCTGGCCGCTTCAGGCGAGCAATAATTGTACTGATAACTAGTAAGTTGAAAAATAAGGAGTCCATTGGACTCCTTTTTTCGTATTGACCATTGAAACTGATAACATCACCCCAATATAATCAGTATTAAGTCTATTTCATTAAACGGAATCGAGCCATGACTAAAGAGCGTGAAGCGCATATCGAACTCCCCGTATTACCACTGCGAGATGTGGTGGTTTACCCGCATATGGTAATTCCGCTATTCGTAGGACGGGAAAAATCAATTCGTTGCCTGGAATCGGCAATGGAACAAGACAAGCAAATTTTATTAGTTGCTCAGCGAGATGCAGATCTTGACGAACCGACCAAAGACGACATTTTTGATATTGGTACCGTTGCCTCTATTTTACAGCTTCTTAAACTTCCTGACGGCACGGTAAAAGTATTAGTTGAAGGTGGCCAACGTGCCAAAATCAAGAAATACACTCAAGAAGAAGAGTTTTTTGCTGCAACGGCTGAATACTTAGAGTCTGAGCAGTTAAGTGATAAAGAAGAAGAAGTCTTAGTACGCAGTGCTATTGGCCAGTTCGAAGGCTACATCAAGCTAAATAAAAAGATCCCACCTGAAGTATTAACCTCATTATCGGGTATTGATGAAGCGGCTCGCTTAGCTGATACCATGGCTGCACATATGCCATTAAAGCTTGAAGATAAGCAATCCGTGCTTGAGATGATCAATGTCGGTGAGCGTCTTGAATATCTGATGGCGATGATGGAATCAGAAATTGACTTGCTGCAAGTTGAAAAACGCATCCGTACCCGCGTTAAAAAGCAGATGGAAAAAAGTCAGCGCGAATACTATTTGAATGAGCAAATGAAAGCCATTCAAAAAGAATTAGGCGATATTGACGAAAGCCACGACGAATTTGAAGTATTGGCGCGTAAGATTGAAGACGCTGGTATGCCAACCGACGCGAAAGAAAAAGCCATTGCTGAATTAAACAAGCTTAAAATGATGTCGCCTATGTCTGCTGAAGCCACGGTTGTGCGCAGCTATGTTGACTGGATGACAGCTGTGCCTTGGAAACAACGCTCAAAAATTAAGCGTGACTTAGCCAAAGCACAAGAAGTACTTGATACCGATCACCACGGACTTGAAAAAGTTAAAGAACGTATTCTTGAGTATTTAGCGGTTCAAAGTCGTGTTAAACAGCTTAAAGGACCTATCTTGTGTTTAGTTGGACCACCGGGCGTAGGTAAAACCTCACTGGGGCAGTCAATTGCTAAAGCCACTGGACGTAAATATGTCCGTGTTGCACTAGGTGGCGTGCGTGATGAAGCAGAAATTCGTGGTCATCGCCGTACGTACATAGGTTCAATGCCAGGTAAAGTCATTCAAAAAATGGCCAAAGTGGGCGTTAAAAACCCATTGTTCTTGCTCGATGAAATCGACAAAATGAGTTCAGACATGCGTGGCGATCCATCGTCAGCCTTGTTAGAAGTACTTGATCCAGAGCAGAACGCAACGTTTAACGATCATTATCTTGAAGTTGATTACGACTTATCTGATGTAATGTTTGTGGCTACGTCAAACTCTATGGATATACCGGGTCCTTTACTTGACCGTATGGAAGTGATTCGCTTATCGGGTTATACCGAAGATGAAAAGCTTAATATCGCGAAGAAGCATTTACTGACCAAGCAAATTGAACGTAATGGCCTTAAAGAAAAAGAAATCATTGTCGATGACAGTGCTATTTTAGGGATTATTCGTTATTACACTCGTGAAGCGGGTGTGCGTTCATTAGAGCGTGAATTATCAAAAATTTGCCGTAAAGTAGTTAAGCATATTCTGCTTGATAAAACGGTCAAAGTGGTTGAAGTTAACCAGGATAATTTAAAGTCATTCCTTGGCGTACAACGTTTTGATTTTGGTAAAGCTGAATCGAATAACCAAATAGGCCAAGTGACCGGACTTGCATGGACTCAAGTGGGTGGTGATTTATTAACCATCGAAGCAACATCTGTAGCAGGTAAAGGTAAATTAACCTATACCGGTTCACTCGGTGATGTCATGAAAGAGTCTATTCAAGCTGCGATGACAGTCGTTCGTGCCCGCGCGGAAAATTTGGGTATTAATAACGACTTTTATGAAAAACGTGATATTCATGTCCATGTACCTGAAGGGGCAACACCAAAAGATGGCCCTTCAGCAGGCGCGGCTATGTGTACTGCGTTAGTGTCGAGCTTAACGGGCAATCCAGTTCGTAGTGATGTTGCTATGACAGGTGAAATAACCCTTCGCGGTGAAGTTCTGCCAATTGGTGGTTTAAAAGAAAAGTTATTGGCTGCACATCGTGGCGGAATCAAGCATGTATTGATCCCTCAAGAAAACGAACGCGATTTGGAAGAAATTCCAGCGAATGTGATTGCAGATTTAACCATTCATCCAGTACGTTGGATTGATGAAGTCCTGAAATTGGCGCTTGAGCGACCAGTTGAAGGCTTCGAAGTGGTCAAAAAATAGCTTGTTAGTCAAAAAATTGCTATAGAGCATAAAAAAAATCAAAAAAGGGGCTTAACAAAACGCTGACCTGTGGTAGCCTAGGTTGGTGGAGAGTCAGACGCACCAAGCCCTTGGGGCATCTGACGTTGAGCTGTATCCAATTTCATTTTTTGGTTTTCGTACTAAGTTTGGTGTGTTATCAAGCTTATAAAATAAAGCCTCCGCAGACCGCTCTAAACATAGATTTGGTTGCGGCGCGACAATAACATTCAAGGGGATGACATGAACAAATCTGAACTAATCGAGAAAATCGCATCTGGTGCTGATATTTCTAAAGCTGCTGCTGGCCGCGCACTGGATTCTTTTATCGCTGCTGTAACGGAAGGTCTTAAAGATGGCGATAAGATTTCTCTAGTTGGTTTTGGTACATTTGAAGTACGTCAACGTGCTGAACGTACTGGCCGTAACCCACAAACGGGTAATGAAATTAAAATTGCTGCTGCGAACATTCCTGCGTTCAAAGCTGGCAAAGCGCTAAAAGACGCGGTTAACTCATAGTTAATAACGTTGCCTTTGTAAGGCATTCGTAATACAAGCACTGCTTAGGCGGTGCTTTTTACGAAAAGCAATATTGTTATGTTCTGCATAATCAATATTGGGAGTATTGGGTCATACCCGTGGTAGCGTCTGATAACTCCATATAATTTACAATAAGGCGCATCCACAAGGTGATGCGCCTTTTTATTTTATTAATCGCAACAAGCGAGAATTCAGATGTTAGAAAAAATTCGTGAAGGATCACAGGGGATTGTTGCAAAAACAATTCTAGTACTTGTGATACTTTCTTTTGCTTTTGCCGGTGTGAGCAGTTATTTAGGCTCAAACACGGGTGTACCTGCTGCTGTTGTTAATGGTGACGAAATTAGTGCCAACGAGCTAGAGCAGGCTTTTCAAAATGAACGCTCTCGTATAGAGCAACAGCTCGGTGAAATGTTTACAGCATTAGCCGCTGACGAAAGTTATATGAATGGCATTAAACAAAACGTACTGGATCGTTTAATTGCTGACAAACTCATTGATCAAGCAGCCAATAAACTAGGCTTGCGTGTATCTGATGAGCAAATTAAAAAAGCCATTATTGAAGAGCCTGCATTTCAAACTGACGGTAAATTTGATAATGAGCGCTATCTAGCGGTATTGCGTCAGTTAGGCTATCAAACCACAAGTTTTAGAAACATGATGCGCGTCGACATGACCCGTCGTCAGTTATTAAATGCACTCGTGGGCAGTGAGTTTGTGTTAGACGGTGAGGCTAAGCAACTTGCTGAAGTCCAAGGTCAAACTCGTGATATACGTTATCTAGTTGTCGATTCAACTCCTTTCTTATCAACTGTTTCTGTGTCTGATGAAGAAGCGCAAAGCTATTATGATGCTAACGTGTCGCAATACATGAGCCCTGAAAAAGTTAGCCTAGAGTATGTTGAATTAAATGCTGCTGACATGGCTAAAAACAGTGACGTCTCTGACGAAGAAGTGAAAACTTATTACGACGAGAACAAAGCACAATATCAAACAGCCGAAAAACGTCTTGCTGCGCATATTTTTGTTGCCGCAACAGATGATGACAGTGCCGACAAAGCTAAAGCTGATGCAATTGAAGCTAAGTTAACCGCGGGTGAAGATTTTGCCGAAGTGGCTAAAACGGATTCTGATGATAACCTTAGCGCACAAGAAGGCGGTAAGTTAGATTGGTTTGAACAAGGTGTGATGGATCCTGCATTTGATGAAGCGCTTTTTGGATTACAAAAAGGTCAAGTTTCATCTATTGTGAAAAGTGAGTTCGGTTATCACATCATCAAGCTATTAGATGTTCAAGCAAGTCAAGCTACTGCTTTTGAAGATGTTAAAGAGAAAATTGTTGCTCAACTTCAAGAAAAGAAAGCACTTGATGTGTTTTATAGCTTACAAACCAAATTAGCTGATACCAGTTACGAAATCCCGGATACTTTAGCCGAAACAGCCCAAGCAGTTAATGCAAAAGTGCAATCAACGGCGTTATTTTCTCGTGATGATGTACCCGCTGAGTTCAATAACCCTGAGTTCATCAAAGCAGCATTTTCTGACCAAGTATTAGCGAGCGGTTTGAATAGTGATGTCATTGAGCTTGCGCCAAACCATGTTGTGGTTGTGCGCATGAAAAAACATCAGACTGCTGGCATCATGAGTTTTGCTGATGTTAAATCGGGTATTGTTGAACGTTTGAAGCAAGATAAAGCCAATGACGGTGCTCGTGATAAAGCTGCTGAGTATATGGCTCAGTTAAAAGCGGGTAATGATACCTTAACGGGCGCATCATTAACCACGTTAGCTAAGTTAGGTCGTTTTAATCAGGATATCGATCAAGCTATCACCAATAAAGCCTTTAAGATTGCTGCACCTGCTGAGAATAGTGTCACTATTGATACCGCAGCGTTAGCAACTGGTTATGCGGTGATTGTAGTTGATAAGGTCAATGAAGCCGAAGGCATTAATGACAATCTGATTAAGTCGCTTAAACAGCGTATTGCACCTCAATACAGCGAAGCTGATTACCGTGCTGTAGTTGCCTCACTTAAGGCAGATGCTCAAATTGAGTATCCTGTAGCAGACTAATTACGTTTTGTAGTCAATGAAATATTAAAGACCTAGGCTCACGTCTAGGTCTTTTTGTTTATAAGGGGATATCAACCATGAGCAAGGTAACTAGAGAACAAACGAGTAAATTGTTTGCCTTATCGCACTATAATGATGATTCATTCGAGTCCCTTAAAGGAGTGGATTTACAGTTCAACAACATTACGTTTGAGCGCTGTTACTTCATGCAATGTGATTTTAACCAGAGCGATTTCTATCATTGCCAATTTATCGATTGTACTTTTAGTCAGTGTAACTTGAGTGTGTTGTCTGTGATTGATACTGAGTTTGATGCCGTTATTTTTCGCGACTGTAAAGCTATAGGTATTGATTGGACTAAAGCCCATTGGCCACAATTTATGACCCAAACTACGATTCAGTTTGAACGATGTTTGCTCGACGGCAGTAATTTTTACTCACTTAATTTACCCGAGCTTACACTTGTTGATTGTCGTGCCCATGATGTCGACTTTAGAGAGGCTAATTTAACTAAAGCCGATTTGCGGTTAACCGATCTTAATCTAAGTCAATTTAGTCATACTAATTTAACTGGCGCCAATTTTACTGATGCGTCGAATTATCAAATTGATATTACGGCTAATACCGTTAAGCAAGCCATATTCAGTCGATTTGAGGCACTGAGTTTGCTAGAGGGTTTGGATATTCAATTAGTCGACTAGTTTACATCGTCACCTTTTTAACCCCAAAATGCGCTGATTAGACGCGCAGAAACCACAGGTTAATTTACATTTTTTTCGTTATGATAAATATTAGGCTGCGATAATTTACTTCAAAAGGAGAGGGCATGAGCCACAGACTAGATCAAGCATTTGAGCGGGCACTTGCCTATTTAGATCAACACTTAAATGAGCCAGTTGACTTCAACATGTTGGCCAATATTGCCCAGCTTCCCCAAAGCCACTTTGAAGCGTTATTTTATGCGCTGTACCACATATCAATTGAAGCTTATGTCGAACTGCTTAAAAGCTTAGAGGCCGCCCATTTATTAGGTTTTGGTAAGCAGGTACCTTTTGCCACTATAGCGGCAAAATTGGCTTATCGTAACCAACAACACTTTATCGAATCGTTCATTCGCAGTATTGGTCAAAGCCCTGAATCGTTCCAACAAGCGCCTGATTGGGGCAATTTTTTTGCTAAGCAACAACCGCTAAAATCGTTTCAAACGGAAGTTAATCAGCAAGATGAGCAATCTTATTCAGTTGAGATTGTATCGTTTGCTGCGCAAACATTAGCTGTGATGGAACATCATGGTGATCCCTCGTTATTACCTCAAACCATTGCGCGATTTATTGAATGGCGTCGCCAGCACGGTTTATCTCCTATGGGCAGTCAAACCTTTAATCTGTTTTATTCAACCTCTGAGTCAGCTGCTAAAGCGCAATATCGAATTGATATTGGTGTCTCGTTAGCTAACGAGACACTGACAAGCTTAGAGCCAGTGGCGTTAGAATCGAGCCAGATTAAACTTAAATCGATCCCACAGGGACGATGTGCCATGATCCGTTTAAGTGGCGAGCAAGCGGTCAATGATAGTGGCTTAGGTGCTGCAATAGACTACCTGTATCGCAATTGGCTTAATTTGAACGATGTCAGCTTAAGGAATTTTCCATTGTTTGTGCAGCGAGATGTGATTGCTGACAAGATGACCGAAGAGCAACAAGCCAAATCGTTAGCGGGTTCACCGCAACTGCTTATCTTTTTACCCATAGTTTAAGTTTGTGTTGCAGCGAATATATCCAACATGCAGCGTGAGTGACACAATGCTAACATGTGTTAATTCTCAGCGTGATCGCTGAAGATTAAGACAATAAAAAAGCCATAATGCACGGCATTATGGCTTTTTTGTTCACACTAGCTAAGAGCGATATTATTTATAATTCAATTACATCAAAGCTAACATTAGGATCGACTTCTGCATCATAATCGATACCATCAATACCAAAACCGAACAGTTTTAAAAACTCTTCTTTGTATTCATTGTAGTCTGTTAATTCGCTCAAGTTCTCAGTAGTGACTTGTGGCCATAAATCACGACAATGCTGCTGGATTTCTTCACGAAGTTCCCAGTCATCAAGGCGTAAACGGTTTTCACTATCCACTGCGGGTGCTTGGCCATCAACACGATACAGGCGCTCACTAAACAAACGCTGTATTTGCTCAATACAGCCCTCATGTAAGCCTTCTTGACGCATCTTTTTAAACACCATAGCAATATAAAGAGGCATGACTGGAATGGCTGAGCTTGCTTGTGTCACGACACTTTTTAGCACTGCAACGTTAGCTGAGCCGCCAGTAGCAGATAATTTGCTGTCAAGGGCGTGGGCTGCACGGTCTAAATCCATTTTGGCTTTACCTAAGGCGCCATGCCAATAAATAGGCCAAGTTAATTCAGTACCAATGTAGCTATATGCAACTGTCTTACAGTTGTCAGCTAATACGCCAGCGTCGCTTAGCGCACTCATCCATAATTCCCAATCTTGGCCGCCCATTACCGTGACGGTATCAGTAATTTCTTGCTCAGTTGCAGGCTCTACAGAAGTGTCAATAATGGTGTTTTTGTTGGTATCAACAGCCGTGGCAGTATAAGTTTGGCCAATGGGTTTCAGTGATGAACGGATAACTTCACCTGTGTCTGGCATTTTACGAACCGGTGAGGCTAACGAGTACACCACCATGTCGATTTGACCTAAATCTTGCTTGATCAATTCAATGACTTTTTGTTTCGCTTCATGGCTGAATGCATCGCAGTTGATACTTTTTGAATATAAGCCTTCTGCTTTAGCAAACTTATCAAATGCCGCTGTGTTGTACCAACCTGCTGTACCAGGTTTAGTTTCAGAGCTGGGTTTTTCGAAAAATACGCCGATGGTTGCAGCGTCGCTTCCAAATGCTGACGTGATACGAGATGCAAGGCCATAGCCACTTGAAGAGCCGACAACCAATACTTTTTTAGGGCCATTAGCAATTTTGCCTTTGGCTTTAATGAGTTCGATTTGTTCTTTAACGTTAGCTTCACAGCCAACAGGATGAGTTGTGGTACAAATAAAGCCACGAATTTTAGGTTTAATAATCATATTTAAGCTTCTTCCTTTAACATTGGCTCTAGGATAAATAGTTCGACGGCCAAATGGCACTAATTTTTACAAAAACGGCCTCTAAACCATAGTGGTTGGAGCAGTTTAGCGTTTTTGCATAAATTGACTTTGTTCTTGAATTAGTCGCTGAGTATATTCATGCTGTGGTGAAGTAAATAAGGCTTCTGTGGTTGTTTTTTCAACCATATGACCATTTTGCAACACCATGATTTTATCGCTCACATGTCGGATAATATTGAGATTATGCGAGACAAAAATATACGATAACCCCATCTCTTTTTGCAGCTTTAATAGCAGATTAATAATTTGAGATCTAACCGATAAATCTAAAGCTGTTAGTGCTTCATCTGCAATAATAATTTTAGGGTTAAGCATTAAGGCCCGCGCAACGGCGACTCGCTGTTTTTGCCCTTCTGAAATCATGTGTGGATAAAACTCTGCGTGTTCTGGTAATAAGCCCACTTTTCTTAAGGTTTCAATCACCAAGGTTTTACGCTCTTGTGAGTTTAGCTGAGTATTAAACCGTAAGGGTTCTTTAAGCAAGTTGCCAATCGATAAACGTGGGTTTAGCGAGGTCGTTGGGTCCTGGAAAATCATCCGGATCAAACGACAGCGTTGTTTTAAATTACGTGAACCTAAGGCTTCACCTTCAAAAAATATTTCGCCGCCACTGCGTTGTTCTGCGCCCACGAGAATTCTGGCTAGGGTACTTTTACCTGAACCAACAGTCCCTACAATCGCTAAGGTTTCACCACGACCCAGTTCAAATGAAACTGGAGATAATGCCTGATAGTATTGAGGTTTAAAATGCTTGTAACCAGTTAAGTATTGTTTACTTAAGTCGGTAACTTTAAGCAATGGCGTCGTCATCTTCTTGCTCACTTTGATAAGGGAAATGGCAGGCGAAATAGCGGTCTTTTATATGTTCAAGATTAGGCTGTTTTACACATTTTCTCTGCGCTTCTGGACAGCGAGGACCAAGTCGACAACCGGCTGGTAAATGTTGTAAAGACGGTGACGAGCCTTGTAATGTGGGCAAGGTTGCCTTGTGACGCATTTTTTCAGTGTGGTCAGGCAGGTTTTTTAATAATGCCCGAGTATAAGGGTGATAGGGCATTGCGACCATTTCGCTCACAGGTCCAGATTCCATCACCTGACCACTGTACAAAATCGTTAAGTTATCACACCAATGCACCATGGTTTCAAGTTCATGACTTACTAATAAAATCGACACATTTTGCAGTTGGTTGAGTTGCGATAACAATCTAAAAATTTGCGCTTGGGTATTGACCTCCATGGAGTTGGTCGGCTCATCGGCAATCAATAATTTAGGATGATTCGCTACCGCCATCGCAATCATCACTTTTTGACATTCACCTTCGGACAATTCCCATGGATAACATTTCATCAGCATTCTGGGCTTCTTTATGCCAGCTTTGTGAAGCCATTTCTGGGCATTTAAATAGGTATCATGTCCACGGCGCCAAAAAGGAATGTTTTTGTTGGGCACCATAGCTTCGATTAATTGACTACCTATGGTTTTAACTGGGTCCAAACTGCCTGACGGATCTTGGAAAATCATTGCCATTTCGCTACCCATTAGGTTACGTCTTTGTTTGGCGCTCATTTCCAATAGATTTTTTCCATCCCACATCATACGATCGGCAATAATATGCCAATTAGGACCGAGCACGCCTAATATTGCTTTGGCTAATAAACTGCGTCCCGAGCCTGATTCACCTACCAGCCCATGGATCTCTCCGGGATTGATGGTCAAACTGACTTTTTCAAGCACTTTTACTGTGCCCTCAGGGGTATCTAATTCAATGGTGAGATTACGAATATCAAGTAAAGGCATAGGTTAATTTCTTATCGGTGCAAGCGCAGAACGTAAACCATCGCCAACTAAGTTGACCGATAATACGGTAAACAAGATTGCGACACCCGGTATAGTAACCGTCCATGGGGCGAGTAACAAATTATCCAGCCCTTGTGCGACCATAGCCCCCCATTCTGGACTCGGTGCTTGAGCTCCAAGGTTTAAAAAACCCAATGCTGCGATATCTAATATTGCTGCTGATATGGCCATTGTGACCTGAATAATTACTACATCCCACACATTTGGCATAATGACATACCAAAAAATTTGCAATGAATTTGCACCATCTAATTTGGCGGCAGTAACATATTCTTTTTGTAGTTCTTCATGCACAGCGAGATGGATCGCGCGTACAAACTGCGGAACCATGGCAATTCCAACGCCCCAAAACACGTTATTAAGCCCAGGTCCCATTACGGCAACCACTAAAATAGCCATGAGCAACGAAGGGATAGACAGCAATGCATCAAATAAATGACTTAAAATACTCGATTTAATTCCGCGCATCATTCCTGAAAGCGAACCGATAATAAAGCCAATAAATAGCGATGCGGCAACAATAATTAATGACATGCCAAAGGTTAATTGTACGCCGTGTAAAATACGACTAAAAATATCACGTCCTAGATCGTCGGTGCCGAGAAAGTGTTCTACAGATCCGGCAGGATCCCAAGATGGCGGCAACAGCAGTACTTGCTGGTCCTGCATTTCGGGTGAATATGGTGCAAGCAGTGGCGCGAAAATGGTGAGTATTAATAAAAAAATCACTGCCCACAAACCTATCACGGCAAAAGGATTTGCCGAAAATGTTTGCCACATCCGCCACATAGGAGAGGCTATATGGTCTTCTTGGTATATCTTAATTCGAGGCATACAATTCCTTTCTGCTCATTGGATTGATTGCTGTATGCAGTAAATCAATTAAAATGCTTAAGAAAATAATTAATAATGAGACAGATAAAATACCCGCTTGAATCACAGTATAGTCGCGTTGATAAATGCCCGATACTAGCCAACTGCCGACTCCTGGCCATGAAAATATCACTTCAACTACAATGCCATAACTGGCAAATGAGCCTAACATTAAGCCAATACTTTTTATTACCGGAATTAAGGCATTGGGTAATACATGACGAAACAGAATTTTAGCCGTGTGTAAGCCTCGTGCTTCAGCGGCGCGAATATAGGTTTGATTCATCACATTTAAAATGGCTTGTCGAGTGATCCTCACGACCAAGGTAAAAGGCAATACTGCTAAGGTTACTGCCGGTAATATTAAGTGCAGCAATGCATCATGAAATGCAGGTATCCGATATGTCGACTCGGATAATAAGGTGTCTATCAACATAAACCCTGTGACGGGTTCTATTTCGTACAGTAAATTAATCTGTCCTGAAATAGGCAACCAGCCAAGATTGACCCCAAACCACATGGATAAGCTTAAGCCAAGCCAGAACACTGGGATAGAATAGCCGGTTAAAGTAACAGCTAAAATACTATTCTGCAGTGCTTTATTAGTGCTTAACGCGGCGAGTATGCCGATAGGAACACCAAAGAACACCGCAATAAAACCAGAAAATAACGATAATTCAAAAGAGGCTGGCAATACCGCTTCTAACTCTTCTAATACTTCTTGCTGTGAGTTACTAGAAATACCAAAGTTACCTGATAAGCGTTGGCGCAAGTAAGCGGTAAATTGCAGTAGTTGGTTATCTTGTAATTGGTAATCCTGTTCAATTTGCTGTTGTTGTTCAATCGTTGGATATTGGATGCCCGAAAGTGAATACGCTTTACTTACAGGAAACTGCCCCGATGCCATAAATAATACGGCTATCATTATCAATGATGTAGCCATAAACAGGGTTATGCGACTAAAAAGGTATCGCCACATTTATTCGCTTCCCTCTATTATTTGGGTTGTTTTAGCAAAAGATATACCGCCATAAGGCCTAATTTGCATGGTAGTGATATTGTTCTTTTTTAACACCACTTTTTTAGCATGAGCGAGCGTGACCATTGGAACTTGATCGCTAATAATGGCTTCCGCTGATTGATAAAACGCTTTACGTTCAGGTTGGGTCGACACGCTCTGAGCTTGAGTTAATAGATGTTCGAAGTCTTTTTGGCACCAGCGAGAGCGATTATTGTTTGATGCTAACGCCGCACAGCTCAGTAGCGGAGTGAAAAAATTATCAGGGTCACTATTATCGGCATTCCAACCAATGAGAACCGAATCATAATTGGAACTGGCTAGCTTCTGTGTGAACACACTCCAATCATAGCTAATGATATTCAGCTTTACCCCAACTCGGGCTAAATCTGCTTGGATGAGCTCAGCTGTCTTCAGTGCACTCGGGTTATAAATTCGCGCTACAGGCATGGCCCACACATTAATCGATAGATTAGACACGCCTGCTTGTTTAAGTAATTCTTTGGCTTTTTCAGGATTATATTCATTGGGCGATAAATTTTTACTGTAAGCCCAAGATGCTGGTGGTAACACCCCAGTCGCTTCTACTGCGGTATCATTGTACACAACGTCTAGAATGTTCTTTTTATCAATAGCATGTGCAAGGGCTCGTCTTACTCGCACATCATCCAACGGAGGTTTTTGAGTATTGAAGGCCCAAAATGCGACGTTTAGTCCAGGTTTGGCATCAACAATAATATCTTTATGTTGATCAAGCACGGCTAACTCGCCGGCTTTGGGTAGTGCTGACACACTGCAATCACCGGTAATTAATTTGGCAATACGTGCGGTGCTTCTGGGAGTGATATCAAACACTAATTGATCGATCTCAACCGTGGGGCCCCAATAAACAGGATTCTTTTTATAACGAATATATTCGTTTTTCACATATTGGCTTAGCTGAAAAGGACCCGTGCCGACCGCATAATAATCAATATCTTCAGGGGTGCCCTGGACTAAAAGCTGATAGCCATATTCAGCCGATAACACAACGGCAAAATCAGTAGCGAGATTAGATAAAAAAGATGCATCTTTACGCACTAAATGAAAGATAACTTGGTAGTCATTTACTTTTTCAATATTGTCGATTAACTCTGCAAATCCAATGCTTTGAAAAAATGGATAACCAGTTCTACTGACTAAATGGTAGGGGTGGAGCGGATCGATAATACGGTTAAATGAAAACAATACATCATCTGCATTAAAGTCTCTGCTGGGACTAAAATGGCGTGTTTTATGAAAACTCACATGTTCACGCAAGGTAAATTGATAACTTAAGCCATCGTCAGACACCTGCCATGATGTCGCCAAACCGGGTGTGATAACGGCTTTTTCTTGGCTGTAGTTAACTAAACGGCTGTAAATTTGGTGAGAAGTGGCATCAATAGTGGTTCCTGATGTCACAAGCTGAGGATTAAAGCTTTCTGGATTACCTTCGCTGCAATATACCAAGCCAGAAGGCAATTGAGCCTGTCCGCACGCAGTCAACATGATGCTGGCGAGGCATAAAGACATCAGCTGATACCAGCGTTTTACAATAACAGGCATAGTGTGATCATATTTTTTCGATTTTGAAGGTACATTTTAACAGTGTTCATTGCATTGGGGCAATGCGCATGTCCCACCTAGAATCAGCTCTTGTCGAGTAAGTTGTACTTTTTCAAAATTCCGCGCAGTTGATGATAGCTTAAACCTAGTAAATCTGCGGTTTTTTTCTGATTATACTGGCCTTCAGCTAACGCGCGTTGTAATAATTCTATTTCGCTTTTTTCAGTATATTCTTTAAAATCTATTGGAAATTCGATGCTATTGAGCAACACTGATGCATCTGTTTCAGTACTTGGCGCTTGGTGTTCTGTGATGATGTCTGCAACATGTTCAACTGGCGCCGATTGACGCTCGCGGGTTTTGATTCGATTAACCGGACGATAGGGCGATGCAAACGGGTCTAATATAATATGATCAATTTCTTGGCCATCAGCCCCTTCACGATACACACTTCGCTCAACAACGTTTTTCAATTCGCGGATATTTCCAGGCCAGCGGTGCATCATTAATTGTTCTATCGCGAGTGGACTAAATCCACCAAAATACTCTAGTGATAGTTGTCTTGCCATACTAATCGCAAAATGTTCTGCCAACGGCATAATGTCTTCGGTTCTATGCCTTAATGGGGGCAAGGTAATCACATCAAAGGCTAAACGATCGAGTAAATCTGCTCTAAACTCACCATTGTCAGCCAAGGTGGGTAAATCTTCATTGGCGGCACAAATAAGCCGAACATCAGATTGAACCGTTTTACTGCCACCGACGCGTTCAAATTCACCATATTCGATAACACGTAATAATTTTTCTTGGATTAATCCAGATGTGTTGGCTAACTCATCTAAAAACAGTGTGCCACCGTCAGCGCGCTCAAAACGGCCTTCATGTCGTCCTTTTGCACCAGTAAATGCACCAGACTCATGGCCAAACAGCTCACTTTCTAGTAAATTTTCACTCAGTGAAGAACAGTTCAATTTGATAAAGTTTTGATCCCAACGAGGCGATAAATAGTGTAATCGTTCAGCAATCAATTCTTTGCCAGTACCGCGCTCACCAATGATGAGTATAGGCTTTGATAATGGCGCAACTTTAGACACATGTTCTAATACTTCAAGCAAAGCATTAGATTGGCCGATGAGATTATCTTGCTGGAATTGTTTGCTCACAGTTAGCTTACTCGCAAAATTGTTGGTGAATTCGACTAATAATTAGTGAAAATCATGATAAATGGCTTAAGTGATAAATGAAAGAAAAAGTTAATTTTTTGTTTAAATGCTTGATATTATTGTATTTGGAAATGTTGGCACGTAATGTGTAATACCTATTGCGACATCCATGTTAACTTTGAGGAACACATTATGGGAATTTTCTCTCGCTTCGCCGATATCGTTAATTCAAATATTAGCGCAATACTTGATAAAGCAGAAGATCCAGAAAAAATGGTCCGTCTTATCATTCAAGAAATGGAAGACACACTTGTTGAAGTTCGTTCAACCTCTGCAAAAGTATTAGCTGAGAAAAAAGAATTACTTCGCCGAATTGCTCGCGTTCAAGAGCAGGTCCAAGATTGGCAAAATAAAGCTGAGTTAGCACTATCCAAAGATCGTGAAGACTTGGCAAAAGCAGCCTTAGGTGAGAAACAAAAAACGGTTGGTTTATTAACCAGTCTTGAAAACGAGCTACAAGTTGTTGAAGAACATGTTGCCCGTTTAAAAGACGAAATAGCCCAACTTCAAGAAAAACTGAACGATGCTCGAGCTCGTCAAAAAACCATCATTATGCGTAAGCAAACTGCTACTTCACGTCTTGAAGTAAAGAAGCAGCTTGATTCAAGCAAAATTGATGATGCCATGATGAAGTTTGAACAATACGAGCGTCGAGTTGAAGGACTTGAAGCACAAGTAGAATCATATGATTTAGGTAAAAAGAACGTCCTTGCTGACGAGTTTGCAGCATTAGAGGCAGAAGATTCTGTCAATGATGAATTAGCAGCATTGAAAGCAAAAATGAGTGCAAAAGCACAACCTAAATCGAAAGCGTAAATTTATTCAGAGGTGAGTTATGGATATGGATCTTCTTATTGCACCAATTATCATCTTTATGGTGGTTGTGGCACCTATCTGGTTGGTTCTTCATTATCGCAGTAAGCGACAAGTGAGCCAGGGGCTCACCGAGGAAGAATTCAATCAGCTTAATGGTCTAATCGCTAAAGCAGAAAAAATGAGCGGTCGCATCGAAACATTAGAAGCGATTTTAGATACTGAATCACCAGAATGGAGAGCAAAACATGAGCTCAGCTAATGGTCGTACCCTATACCGCAACCCAAAAAGTGGTAAAGTGGCTGGGGTGTGTTCAGGTCTTGCTGATTACTTTAACTTTGAGACATGGCTAGTAAGAGTGATTGCTGTGTCGATATTGTTACTGGGTGGGACAGGGGTCGTGTTGGTTATTTATATCGCATTATGGATGATATTAGATATTAAACCACAAGACCTAGAACACAAGGAACAGTACAAAGATATTGAAATTAAAAAGAAAGTTTGGCAAGCAGGTGAGCCTGCAAAGCAAGCATTGTTTGATGTTAATCGTCAATTTTATGGATTAGAAGTCCGATTAAGACGACTCGAGGAACATGTCACATCAGACAATTTCGATCTTAAACGCCAAATCAATAGTCTTTAATTCTTCTAATGGGCGGTTATCCGCCCTTGTTCTTTAGGGGGGCCATCAGCCATCATGAGATTTTTAGACCGTTCTTTGTTTCGTGTCACTCAAACCGCGCAATCTTTGGTTCATCGCAGTACAGATCGTCATGTCAGATTAGCCGTTACTGGGTTATCAGGAGCAGGCAAAACAGCTTTTATCAGTGGTTTAGTCAATCAGTTATTGCATGCCGGTAAAAGTGCTAAGCACAATCCGCTACCCTTGTGGCAAGTCGCACGTGAAGGTCGGTTAATTGCCGTTAATCGGGCTATGCAACCTGATTTAGACATTGCCAGTTTTGATTATCAAGGCGCAATGAATGCATTAAGCTCATCACCTCCTTATTGGCCAGCTTCGACCAAAAATATTACTGAATTACGTTTAGCGATAAAGTACCAGCCACAACAAGGTTTGTTAGCCAAATTGACCGATACAGCAACCTTGTATGTTGATATTGTTGATTATCCCGGTGAGTGGTTACTAGATTTACCTATGCTTAAACAAGATTTCAGCCAATGGTGCTTAGCACAACAAATTAATGTGTCATGTTTACGCCACTCACCTTTATTCAGTGCATTTAATCAGGCTGTAGAACAGTTAGACTTAAGTCAATTAGCTGACGAGCAGCAACTTAAACACATTGCCGATTTGTATCAAATCTTATTGGTTGATTTGGTACGACAACAGGGCTTTTATCACGCGCAGCCTGGGCGCATGTTATTACCAGGAGAGTATGAAAATACTCCATTATTGACATTCTTTCCCTTGCTTAGTTTAAGTCCTATTGAGCACACAGAATTATCAGCAAGCTCAAGTGACTCAAACTACCACGTTCTTAAACGCCGTTATGATCAGTACGTATCACAAGTGGTTAAGCCTTTTTACCGCGACTACTTTTCTCGATTTGATCGTCAACTAGTATTGGTTGACTGTTTAAACGCACTTAATCATGGTCAGGCACAATTTAATGACATGGGGCGTGCGTTAAACAGCATTATGGAAAGTTTTCAGTTTGGCCAATCGGGCTTAATTAAACGTTTATTTTCACCACGGATAGATAAAGTGTTATTTGCTGCCAGCCAAGTAGACCGAGTGACCCGTGATCAGCAAAGTCATGTGCTTAGTTTGTTAACCGCCATGCTGCAACAAAGTCAGCATTATGCCAACTTTGAAGGCAGTGAAGTTGAAACCATGGCGATAAGTGCCATTAAAGCCACTCAGCACGGGATGGTTAATATAGCGGGGGGTCAACAAGAAGTGGTAAAAGGCACTGGGCTTGATGGTAAGCAAGTCACTGTATACCCAGGAGATGTACCTACATCATTACCCGATGCTCAGTTTTGGCAACAACAAGGCTTTAGCTTTAGTGCTTTTCTACCGCCCAACTTGAGCCATATGCATGATAATAATCCGCAATTCGAACACATTCGTCTCGACCACCTGTTGGAGTTTCTATTAGGCGATAAATTATCTTAATAGTTTTTATTTTGAGAATAAATGTGAGCATTAGTTATGAATGAACCTACACGCAATTCGCCGATAAAGAAATCGCAATTATTTACCGAGTCAGACCTTATTGTGGCAGATGAAACTCATTCTGCTGAACAAACTATTAAGCCAACTAAATCGTTTGAAGAAGTTGATTTTATTTGTGAGCAATCACTAACAGAATTACCAGCATCAATGGAAGAAAGCATTCAACCTCCAAAATCAAAGCGTTGGTCGCTACTGGCCAAACTGTCAGTATTTGCTTTGGTGCTATTGGTGGTAGTGCAAACCGTGATGGGCTTAATTGATTCTTTGCAGCAAAGTCCATGGCTATTTGGTTTTTATGCCACAGTGCTGGCTATTGTGAGTTTGTGGGCATGTGTGATTACCCTCAAAGAATGGCGCAAATTAGTTAATCTTAAAAAGGTCAGCGATCATCAAGCTAAAGCTGAACGATTGTCACTAAGTATGCAAATGGGCGAGGCCAAATCATTTTTGGCACCAATATTGGCAAAATATCCTAATAACCAGGCTAAACAACAATATTTACAAGCCTGTAGCCATGAACATAATGATGCTGAGATTGTATTATTATTTGAAGATATTGTGTTGTCCGAACGTGATTTACTGGCCAAAAAACGTGTTAACCGCTTTGCTGCTGAATCGGCATTACTATTAGCCGCAAGTCCATTAGCTGCTTTGGATATGGCTATTATTTTGTGGCGAAATCAAAAAATGATTAATGAAGTTGCTGCAATTTATGCGGTGGAATTGGGGTACTGGAGCCGTATAAAACTGATCCGTAGCATTGTGACTAATATTATTTATGCTGGCAGTACCGAGGTGATTACCGATTTAGGAACCCAATTATTATCAGTAGAAATGACTGGTAAGTTATCTGCCCGAATTGCACAAGGGCTTGGTGGTGGTTTACTTACCGCACGGCTAGGTTATCAAGCGATGACCTTGTGTCGTCCCATTGCCTTTAATAAACACAATAAGCCTAAATTATCACATGTACATCAGCATTTACTGGGCGAATTAAAGCAGTTTACGTCGTCAATGATGTCTAAAAGTAAATCGAAACAAACTCAAAAAGTCGACAAGAGTGAATAAAAAATATGTATTTTTTTTGAACAATTCGATTTTATTGACTACATTTAGCCTCCGATCCGCAAACGGTAAAGCGTTGCGGATCTTTCGAGCTTGGTAATGGAGAAGGACAACATACCAGCAAATCAAGGAAAGAAAGGAGAATCGAATGAAATCATTGACTTTAACAGCAGTGTTTTTAGGGGCCTGCTGCTTGCTCAGTAGCCATACCTATGCAGCAGAAACGGCTAAGACGATGGCCGAACCCACAAAAAAAGTGACCAAAACGGTTGAGACAACATCAACCAAAATGCAAAAGATCAATATTAATAAAGCCAGCGCAGAAGAATTACAAGCGCTCAAAGGTATTGGGCAAGCCAAAGCACAAGCGATTGTGGATTATCGAACCAAAAACGGTAAATTCACCGATGTGCAACAGCTCACTTTGGTTACAGGTATTGGTGATAAGTTAGTTAGCCAGAATGCCGAGAATATGAGCTTCTAGGCTAGATGCTCATTCACACTAAAAACGGAAGCAATGGCTTCCGTTTTTTTATGCAAAGCTAAAGTCATCTCAGTAAAAACTAAAATCTAGCCTTATGTCAGCTGATTATTGAGCGTTGAATGCTTGGCCATTTGTACCAATAGATTCATTACCCATCAAAAATAAATAAGTAGGCATGATTTCTTGTGCTGTTTTCAATGTCTGTGGATCTTCACCAGGATAAGCTTTTGCGCGCATTTCAGTGCGAGTCGCACCTGGGTTAATACTATTGGCTCTTACGGAAGTGTTATCACATTCATCGGCTAAAACTTGCATCATGCCTTCGGTAGCAAATTTAGAAAAAGCATAAGGTCCCCAATAAGCACGACCTTTACGACCCACACTGCTTGAGGTAAAGATAATTGAGGCATGTTCACTTTTGCGCATAATCGGCAATAACGATTTGGTCATGATGGCTTGAGCGGTGACATTCACTTTTAAAATGGTTTCAAGAGAGGTTAAATCAATATGCTCAAATGGCCCTAATGCCCCCAATTGTGACGCATTATGCAATAAGCCATCTAAACAACCAAACTGTTCAGCAATGGTGTCTGCCATATCAATATAATTCTGTTCAGTCGCACCTTTCATATCTAAGGGCACAATAGCTGGTTTTGGATATCCAGCATTCACTATTTCATCGTATACATTTTCAAGTTTTTTGACCGTTTTACCCAGTAAGATAACGGTTGCGCCGTGTTTCGCGAACTCGATTGATGCTGCACGGCCAATACCGTCTCCAGCACCAGTAACCAAGATTGTTTTGTTATTCAGTAAATCTTTTGTCGCTTGATATTCCAACATGATTAATTATTTCCTCTACGCGCAATCGCCCGTCAAATCTAGTACCGGATAAAAAATAAACGACCGTTTGAAACAAATGATTGATAATTGTGTATGAATAGGTCATTTGCATGTAACAAACTTGTAGCTAACTCAATAATTTTACGTTAACTTGAGAATAGTTGAGGACTAACATAAGTCCTTATTTGGTCGCATGATAGGACTATTGTGACCAATTCTTGGGGAAAACAAAATTATTAAAACAAGATTTGGGGAAAAAAAGATGAAAAGACTCATTTTGGGTGTTGCAATTGCATCTGCTCTTGGCTTAACGGCATGTGGTGGTGATACTTTTAACGAAGCAAAAGATAATGTTGAACCTTTGGTGCCTTTATCACACGTTCAATTCGATCCTGCTAATGGCAAGCTACCTTTACCGAACGATTTATTGTTTAGTGGCACCACGGATGGCACGTTGACAATTCCGGGTGAAACCGGTGTCGATTATACCAATCCTCAAACTGCACTGGGTGCATTAGATGGATGGTCAACTAGCTCACCAATATCAATAACAATGGAGTTAGCAAAAGACCTTCAAGGTAATGCATTAACGATTGATGCTGACTCAGTATTCCAGCCAGGCGCGGTGCGCGTTTTTGAAGCCACAGTGGGCGGTTCATTATCTACCGATCCTGAGTGTACTTCACAGGCCTCAGTTTCAGCTTGTAAAGTGGGTGAAGAATTAACATTTGGTGTTGATTTTGTGACTAAAGCCTCAGGTAACAACGTTGTTATCGTGCCACTTAAGCCGCTTAAGCCGATCCAATCTTATTTATATGTTGCAACTGATTTAATCCACGACTCATTGGGTCGAAGTATTGCTGCATCGACGACGTATAACTTATTAAAATTAGATATTGAAACTAAGCCGCTAGAAACTGCAGCGCAGTTACAATTACAAGGTTTAGTTAATAGCTACGAAAAAGGGGCTGCAGCAGCCCATGGTGTTGATCCAGACAATATTATTTACTCTGGCTTATTTACCACTCAGTCAGTTGCTAACGTATATGAAACCACTAAGTTATTAATGGCATCTAATCCTGCCTATACACCTTCATTTGTCCAAGCGCCAACACCAGCAGGTTACACGGTTGCTCAGGCTGTTGGTTTAACGGAAGCGAGTGGTTTAGCTTACACGCTAGCCAATATTGCCGACGTGTATACGGCAAAAATTAAAGTGCCATTCTATGGTGACTGTTCTTCTGCCAGCTGTGTGATTCCTGTTGTTGATGGTAAGCCAACTGCACCAAACGGTCGCTGGTTTGCTCAAGGTGATAGTCCAGTTTCAGTATTGTTGTCACTTCAGGCGGGAACATTAAGCCAAGCTAATTTCTTCGCTCAAGCGTCTGAGCAAGGTGTTGACCCACAAGCTGCGTTAGCTAATCCTGCATTACTTGCTGGTAAGCAATGGATGCTTGACGACGGCACATCAGCTGATAAAACTAAGCACCTAACTCGTCTTAATCCAATCCCTGCTATCAAAGGTTATGAAACGATTCCAGTGCAAATTACCATACCCAACGCGGCTAAATTAGCAGCGTTTCAAGGTGATGCGTTTGTTGCACCAACCAATGGCTGGCCTGTGACAATTGCTATGCATGGTTTAGGCGGTGGTAAAGAAATGGCGCTAGCTTATGCAGGAACTTATGCAGCTGCTGGTGTAGCGACTATTTCAATCGATATGCCTTTGCATGGTGCTCGCTCGTTTGATTTAGATAAAGATGGTATCTATGAGATTTCAGCAACAGCACCTGCGTTTGGTAATGTTATTGGTACTCCTGATGCTTTCGAAAATGGTAACCCGCTAGTGTTTGTTAACATTGCCAGTACATTAACGGTGCGTGATAACTTCCGTCAGGCAACCTTAGACCATTTAGCATTACGCTTATTATTGACCGGAATGGCGCAGCAATTAGCGGCGACAAATCAACCACAAGTGTTTGATGTGTCTAAAATCAGTGCGCAAGGCTTAAGCTTAGGTGGCATTGTAGGAACAACATTTGCTACTTATGCCAGCACAGGTTTAGTTAACCCAATGACCGGCGATACTTTACCTAACGCTTATGCGATTAACGCAGCATCGTTAGTGGCTCCTGCGGGTGGTTTGGCTGGTGCATTTGCCGGCTCAGCTGCTTTTGGGCCACAATTATTTGATAATGTCACAGCTTCAAGCACGTTCGCTGCTTTATTAGCTACGGCAAATACTGCCGGTTACGAAGAAGGCACTCCTGAATATGCTGCGTTAGTACAAGCGGTGTACGCTGGATTTCTTCCATCGTTTGCATTAGCGGTACAAACTGCGATGGACTCTGCAGATCCGGTAAACCATGGTGCAATGTTAGCGGCAACAGGTTTACCTGTTCACTTAATTGAAGTTGCTGGCGATGCGACAAACTTACCAGACCAGACATTGCCTAACAGTGTTGAGGGCTTCCCATTATCTGGTACTGAGCCTTTAATTAGTGCAATTGGTTTAGGTTGTGTTGATTCAACTATGCCAGGCTCAGGTGCGGTTCGTTTCTCTAAAGGTCATCACAGTTCTATTGTGAGCCCTGGTGAAGTGGAAGGTGTCACTGACGGTATGGCTGCTGCAGCAACAGCTGAGATGCAATCTCAAGTAGCTGGATTTGCTAAGTCGGCAGGTGCTGGACAAGCAACGATAGTCGTGTCAAATAGCGATGTTATTAAGAGTTGTAACTAATACTTACTAATTAGTGTTCGTTTTTAATTAAAACCCAGCAATTTGCTGGGTTTTTTATTCTCTATTTATTGGTGATTACTGTTAAAATGTCGCCAGAATGTTTTCCTTGTATGGAGCGAGATTTGGAATTTTTATATGAATACGGCTTATTTTTAGCGAAAGCTGTGACAATAGTGCTAGCGATAGCTGCCGTGGTGATCTTGGTGCTCGCTAGCAGCATGAAGCATAAAGCTGATAAAGGTGAATTACGCCTGACCGATATTTCAGACGAGCTAATTCAACTTAAACATGAGTTGAAAGAAGAATTACTGACTAAAAAGCAATTTAAGGCCTACGAAAAGCAAGTAAAAGCAGAAGAGAAAGCCGCTGAGAAACAAGATTTAACCAAAGGGAAAGTATTTGTAATTGATTTTAAAGGCAGTATTGATGCCAGTGAGGTTGCCTCATTACGTGAAGAAGTGACGGCTATTCTAACGATTGCCGATAAAGATGATCAAGTGCTGGTTAATGTTGAAAGTGGTGGCGGTATGGTTCATGGCTATGGCCTAGCATCAAGTCAGTTAGACCGTTTACGCCAAGCCAATATCCCCTTGTCGATTTGTATTGATAAAGTGGCAGCAAGCGGTGGCTATATGATGGCGTGTGTGGCTAACAAAGTCTATGCCGCACCATTTGCTATTGTTGGATCGATAGGGGTTGTAGCGCAGGTGCCTAACTTCAATCGTTTACTTAAAAAGCATGATATTGACTATGAGCAACACACTGCCGGTGATTTTAAGCGAACGTTAACGGTATTTGGCGAAAATACTGATGAAGGTCGTGCTAAATTCCAACAAGAGTTAGAAGAGACACACGTGCTATTTAAGGCGTTCGTTGGTCGTTATCGTCCAAGTATGGACATCGCTAAAGTTGCCACTGGCGAGCATTGGTATGGTCAACAAGCGATCGATTTAGGCTTGATTGATGAAGTGTCTACCAGTGATGATGTGATTCTGAACTTTGTAAAAACTCATCAAGTCATCAAAATTAGATATCAAATGAAGAAAAAGCTGGCTGATAAAATTGCCCATGGTGCCTCGTTATCAGTTAATGCTGTCATGAATAAACTGATTGAGCGCAATCAATCGGTTTAATCTGATTATGGTAAGTAAAACGTTTTATCATAAAAAACGACAGCCTTTGCTGTCGTTTTTTATATTAAGCATCAAACTGAATGATTCAGATTATTGTGCTTTATAACTAATATGCTGGTGGAAGCGTAAGATGACATCAACGTGTTCTTTGTCGATATCAAATTCTTGCGTAAATATTCGTAACGCATCTTCAACTTGGTTCATAAAGCGACCATAGCCTTCATCTGTTTCATCACTCTTGCCAGCGACAATAACAAAACGAAATACATCGACTAGTTTATTTCTGTCCCAGTGACCGATAGGTGCTGGTGATTGGACATTTGGGTCAAAACCAATCATTTGGAATTCATCAGTGCTAGTAAGTTGCTCATATTTACTATTACGTACCAATGGCAACTTACCATTAGCAACCATAGCGACACGGCTTAATTGTTTACTTTGCGTAGCTTGGACAAACTTGTCATAAACATTTTGATAAATACTGCCAAAGTCGACATTATCATTAGCCAGTAATTGTTTTTTAATCCTGCGATCAACTGGAATATTGATGGTGACGTAGTTTAGAGTACTGACGTTTTCAGGCAGTTCACAGTGACGACGTTGGTAGCGACTATCAACCGCTCGTAATTTATACCCATAAGTTTCTTTTAAGCCTTTGGCTTTGGCAAAAAAGTCATAAGAAATGTGTTGATGGTCACGAATTTTAATCGGCACATTCTTAACGGGCAATAATGGCGCAAGTTCAGAAATAAAATGCTGAACTTTACTGTGGAAACTCGCTGAATTACTGCGTAGATCATCACCTGTGGCTAGGAACACAATACGTAATTTGCGTGCTCGAAACCCAGGGGTGCTGTGGATTCGGTTAGCTTCATGGTGGGCTGGATTATAAAAGAAACGTAATTGTTCGTTTGAACTTAAGCAGTAAGCTTCGCTATGGAAACGAACCATAGGCAGTTTGTCTGTGGTGACAACGTGGACGTTATATAATTCTTGTTTTTCGGCGAGTTGATAGACAAGTTTACTAAACTCATCATAACAAGTTTCTAAGTCAGCATACGTATTGAGGTATTCATCGGTTAATGGGAAACCAATGGTAATGTATTGATTTTTACGTGTTGCTGTTGGCAAGTATACTTTTTTTTGACGACTGACGGACATATTATTTCCTTATTGCCTTTGTTGTTGTCTAAAGTTTATCGTTATTTATTGATTGTGATTTAATCTGCTTGCTGTGTCCATTTTAAACACAGATGCTTAAATTAAAATGACTTTTGATCACTATATTAATTTTTTTTTAACATATTAAGCAAAACTCATTTAATTTTAAGTGTTTACTCGGATAATACTTGGGTGATCCAAGGTAACATCCATTGCGTAATAGTAGGTTGCGCCTGCTCACTTGGATGAATGCCATCACGCTGCATTAGAGATTTGTCTGGCGCAATATCTTGCATGAAAAAGGGTATTAGCTTAATGCTATATTCATCGGCCAATTGGTGGTAAATCTGAGTAAAAGATTTGGCGTACCTAGGGCCGTAGTTAGGTGGTACCATTATCTCGGTTAATAAAACATTGGCGCCATGTTGCTGTGATAAGGTAATGATTTGTGTAAGATTTGATTTCAGTTTGCTAGGCGGAAAACCCCGCAATCCATCGTTGCCGCCTAGCTCAATAACAACTAAGTCAGGTTGGCTTGAGGTCAGTAAACCCGGGAGTCTTCGTAATCCTCCCGCCGTGGTCTCACCACTAACAGAGCCATTTATAATTTGATGCTGTGGCAGTTCGTTGCGGAGTAATTGCACCCATCCTTGCTCTTCTGACATGCCATAGCCTGCACTTAAGCTATCACCCAATATCAAAATCGTGGCAGCATAGGTTGGTACACTCATTACTATCAGTAAAAACACACTACTAAGCACGCGTTTAAGTGACGAATAGAAGAAGGATTGTATGTCTAATAATATCGATCGAAATATCAGTGCCATTACTGTAACTAACCTCAATAAAACTGTCGTGACCCAAGAGGGAGAGTTGACTATCCTCAACGGCATTAATATAGAAGTCAAGCAAGGAGACAGTATCGCCATTTTGGGACCATCAGGTTCAGGCAAGTCGACACTGCTAGGTTTGCTTGCTGCATTAGATACTCCTAGCTCTGGTGAAATCGTGTTAGATGGTGTAGCACTATCTGGGTTAAATGAAGAACAAAAAGCCGCATTGCGTAAGAAAAAAGTCAGTTTTATCTTTCAGTCATTTATGTTGGTTGACACGTTAACGGCTTTAGAAAATGTCATGTTACCAGCAGAGCTTTCTGGTGTTAAAGATGCCAAACAAAAAGCTCAATCCATGCTCGAGCGTGTTGGTTTATCTCATCGATTAAATCACTTACCTAAACAATTATCCGGTGGCGAGCAGCAACGTGTTGCCATTGCTAGAGCCTTTATTTGCGAGCCTAAAGTATTGTTTGCAGATGAACCCACAGGCAACTTGGACAGTGTAAACGGTGACAAAATTGCCGATATGCTGTTTGCTTTAAACCAAGAAAGTGACACCACGCTGGTCTTGGTGACTCATGATTTACATCTTGCGAAGCGCTGTGGCCGGCAGTTAGTGATGGAAAATGGTCACTTATCAGAACCCAATGTAGTCAATCTCTCGAGTCAACAACACTCTGAGTTTACTGCGGAGGTTAATTAATGGAATGGCAAATTGCGTGGCGCTTGTTTAAACGTGAACTCGCTCAAGGGCAATTAATTCTTATTGTATTGGCGATTACCTTAGCAGTGTTATCAGTAACTGGGCTTGCGCGAGTCAGTGAGCGTTTACAAGTTGCTATTAACGGTGAAGCGGCCAACTTTATTGCTGCCGACCGTATTATTGACTCGCCAGTTGAGCTTGACCCACAAGTGCTGACCATAGCGGATAAGCTTGGTCTCGCCCATGTCACCAATATGCAATTTAATTCGATGGTATATTCCGGAGATAAATTTCAGTTAGTGACGGTCAAAGCTGTAGGTGATGGTTACCCATTAAAAGGCGATATCGAACTCAGTAGTGGTGTCACTCAGGAGTTGCCAAAGACAGGTCAAGCATGGTTTGAGAGTCGTCTAGGTGGTTTACTTGGTTTCCCGCAAAGCATTGAGTTAGGCAATAGTGAGCTATCACTAACCGAAGAGATTAAGCGTTTACCTGATGCTGGTTTTAATCCATTTGCATCTTCACCAGTGTTACTGATCCGCCTAGATGACGTGGCGGCGACAGGTATTATTCAGCCTGGCAGTAGGGTGACTTATTTATACCAATTTACCGGAAATGCTGATCAATTAACCGTATTTGAGCAGCAAGCTAAACCTTTACTCAATAACAGCCAAAGATGGGTAGACGTGCAGTCGGGAGATTCTCCGATAGCTTCGGCGGTGCAACGTGCAGAGCGATTCCTGCTGCTTGCCAGTTTACTCGGTATAGCCCTTGCGTGTGCGGCGATTGGTATTGCGGCGCAGCGTTATTGCCAACGCCATTATGATGTTGTTGCCATGCTCAAAACCTTTGGCGCCTCGGGTAAGCAAATTCGAGTATTATTCGGACTGCATCTGTCTTTGGTGACATTACTGGGTATTGCACTGGGTCTGCTGGGCGGAGTATTACTTGATCTTGGTATAACGGCATTTCTGCCTAAAGAAATCGCCGCTTATTCACCACCATACTTACGCCCTGTATTACTAGGCGTTAGCACGGGTTTGATTAGTGCATTTATGTTTTCGGCTTATCCATTAATGCGCTTGTTAGCTATTCCGCCCTTAAGAGTATTGCAGCGTCAATTAGAAGGTTTGCAACTGGGGATGTGGTTACATCTGCTATTAAGTTTGGCTGCCATGGCTTTGTTAGGCTATTTATATTCAAGAAGTTTAGCCTTGACCATGACAGTGGTGCTTGCAGTACTGCTATTAGGTTTGTTATTAAGCGTGCTTGGATTTGTGATGATCCGTTTTGGTCATGGTATTGGCATGAAAACCACCAATCCTTTCCAATTAGCTTTGGCTGGTCTTCGTCGCCGTGCGCGCCAAAATGCGGTGCAATTAGTCGGTTTTAGCAGTGCGTTAGTATTACTGTTAACGATTTTGGCTTTGCGCCAAGATTTACTCAATGAATGGCAAAAGCAGTTACCTGAAAATGCCCCTAACTACTTTTTAGTCAATATCGCGCCTGAAGATGCTAAACCATTGAATGACTTTTTGACGCTTAATCATATTAATGCGACTGACATTTATCCTGTGGTTCGTGGGCGTTTGACGCACATTAATGATGAAGAGTTGATTTCAGGTAAGCAGTCTGAGGACGGTGTTGAAGGGCGAGTAGGTATTTCTCGTGAACTAAACTTAACGTATCGAGAGACCTTACCACCTAATAATAAGCTCCTTGAAGGTGAGTTTAATCAGGCTAGCAATGATGTGTCGGTTGAATCTGGTGTTGCTGATCGCTTAGGTATAGTGTTGGGCGATAAGCTAACCTATAGCATAGATAATCAAGCCTTCTCGGTTAAGGTTTCCAGCATAAGGCAGGTTCAATGGGAAACTCTACAGCCTAATTTTTTCATGATTTTTACCCCAGAAGCATTGGCGCCATTTGCTTATACCTCGATGGCGAGCTTTCATCTTAATGATGCGCAATTAGCCGCGGACGGCAGCCTACTGAGCGCGAATCAAGTGGTGCTGCAATTGATCCAACAATTCCCGACGGTATCGATTATTGATGTTGGCGCTATGGTTGAACAGTTACGACAAATTATCGATCAAGTGTCATTATCCTTGTCATTAGTGTTGGTTCTAGTGTTACTGGCCAGTGCTCTAGTACTGATAGCCCAGACTGAAGCTGGTATGGCGACTCGGCAGCGAGAATTGGCGGTATTACGAACGTTTGGTGCATCGGGTTGGTTATTAAGAGCGGCTACTGGATTTGAATTTGCTTTACTTGGGGCCATCGCAGGTTTATTGGCAGTCATTGTTGCTGAGTTTGCTTTGTACATGCTTAAAACCCAAGTGTTTGAGTTGGTCGTTTATATGCATTGGCCTTGGTGGGGGATAACGCCAATTGCTGGAGCAATCATTGTGGCGATTCTTGGGGTATGGCGTTGTCGTCAGTTACTTAATAAGTCGTGCAGTGACATGTTAAAAGAGGGCTAAAGTACTTATAAATCTTAAGGGAGATGCATTGTCATCTCCCTTTTTTATGCTGCTTTTTACCTTAGTTAATCATTGATGAGATTACTTTTGAGGCATTTTATATTGCGTTGAGCAATAGGCTCTATCAATTCCTTCTGGGCGCAGTTTAAGATGTTTGGTTTTACGGCCACTAACACGGGCTCTCCACGACTTAAAGCTATTGGGTTTGAGTGATGAGCGCATGAGTTTAATCACATTTGATTCGGTTAAGCCATAAAGGTGCTCAATGGCTTCAAATGGCGTGCGGTCTTCCCATGCCATTTCAATGATCCTTGAAGTGTCTTGTGGTGATAGCATTGAGTATCATAATGTTATTGGATTTGCACTTCAGTACGTTAGTTAACTGAGTTTAGATTAGTGTTTGTATGATTTGTGCTAAGGATTAATCAATTTGTTAAAGTATGGACCTAAGTTGACTAACCCTAATGGTTAACTCGAGTATAAGTGAGTGATGTTTATGTAGCGTGAGTATATGATGCCTCTTGACCGACTGGAGTGTAAAAGTTTTTATCAACTCAATCTCAAGTCATTGATACTATAAATTAAGATAAGGTTTTATCAATACGAGTACGGGGGGCGGCGATTTAAGTTGGCTTACAGTATAATTCAGTTATATTAAATAATGTTCCGTGTCGATTTCTTGGAGTACAGTGGTTAATTTGGTGATTAAACAGTGTAAGTTCTGAATCATGTATGATTTAGTCCACCTTGATAAATCGTTGTTGGGGGAAAATATTGTCGATGGAACATAAGACACCACTCTCATATCATTTTAAAGACAAACATATATGGTTTGACATGACCATGCTGGTGGCTTTGTTCGTGGTGGCAGCCTACGTTCCTCTTTTAAAAATTGTTCCTTTAGTTGCCTGTCTTGAGTTATTCAGCTTTCTTAGTTTTCACTTGCTAGCAAAACGTCGCCGATTTCAGTTACAGGGTTTTCTGGGGGGATTTATTTCCAGCACGGCAGTTTTTATACAAATACTAAATGATAAAAAATTTGCATCAACAAGTGAGCGTGACTTGTTACTGACATTGCTGTTTGCCTTATGCTCTATGTTACTGGAATGCCTATTTATTATCTTTTTTTTGGCCGACCAATTATCCTTTATTTTTTACATCCCCTTTGTCACACAGTTAATGTTTTTTATTACGGTGATTACATATGTGCAGATCCCATCCAATTTGCTTTTTTTAAGCAACCAATCAAGGCAATCTACAGTTGATATTGAGCTATTAATTGATCATCCAATAAGCTGGAAAAATGTCGCTAAGCTATCTATTTTTATCCTCGCACTTGTTTATGGCATGAATTTTATCGGCAGTGAACTTGGTCTATCTCGAGGGATCAGTACTTTGCTAGTATCATTTTTTGAAGCTCATGCCATTCTAGTCTCTGTGATGACCGAATGGTCGATGAATCCGCAGGGTATTGATTTAATAACATTATTGTTGTTAATTTTACTTGGAAACAGCATCAGTAAATCGTACCTGGTATTTAAAGGAAGCAATTTTTCTCACAAATGGTTTTTTATTGCAATGATGTTGGTGGGGTTTGCGTTAAGTGTCGGTGTTACATATCTTTGCTCTTTATTGCTTGAGTAATCTGTTGGCTATTTCCCCTAATACCAATAGTAATAGCAATTTATGTCTGTGGCATAATATCCGCTTGAGTAGCCAATAGAAAATGATTATCCCAAGTTAAGGTTATTTATGCGTCTTGATCGATTTGTTTGTAAAAGTACTGAGTTATTAAAGTGTGACGCTATCCAACATATCCATAATGGTGAGGTGTGCGTAAATGGTGTGGCTGTTAGGAATGAAGCTGTTCAGGTTCATGAAAATAATCAAATTACCTTAAAGGGTCAAAACCTTACTGCTCGAGCGTTTCGTTATCTGTTAATCAACAAACCCGCCAATATGCTTTGTTCAAATGTCGATGGTGTCTATCCGTCGATTTTTTCATTATTGGATGTTGAACGGTTATCTGAACTCCATATTGCCGGGCGCTTAGATGCAGATACTACTGGGTTAGTTCTAATTACCGATGATGGTCGTTGGACTTTTGCGATTACCTCTCCTTCAGGCGAGTGTCATAAAGTCTACCGGGTTAAGTTAGCCAAACCGCTGGTTGATGATGCCGCAGAACGTTTTTTACAAGGCATTGCTCTTGATGGTGAGCAAGGGCTTACATTACCGGCGGTATTGCAAATCATCACAGCTAAAGAAGTCTTGCTGACATTAACTGAAGGCAAATTTCATCAAGTTAAGCGCATGTTTGCCGCAATTGGTAATAAAGTACTCTCACTTCATCGTGAAAGCATTGGTGCTGTCAACGCCGATGTGGAAGTCGGGCAGTGGCGGTATTTAACCGATGCAGAAGTTAAATCATTTAATGCTTAATTAGAAAATGTAAGTGTGTGTGATAACCATGAGCAGATCGTTCGTTACCGCAGTTTAATAATCTGCAAACGGCTCGTTATTGATTAAGTCTGTAATACGGGACTGCGCCAAAATAGCAAACAATAGCCAGTTTGATTGACATAAGCCAAATGTGGTTCTGCTGGTTTCCATATTCCTTGTTAGGCTAAGTTGCAGTAATTCTTCCCCGTTTGTGGAAATCAGTTAGCATTGCAGATATCGCTGCGCTGATTTTTAATTTATCAAAAAATAGTATAACGATAAATTTATATTATTTACTGTGTGATCGTCAGCCTAAAAATGGCTATGCTAGTGTCTTGCTTGATCGCCATTAATGAGAGTGTACATAGATGGCTGCGATCTAGTATCTGATGCAATAGAGGCTTAGTATGTTAAATCAACAATGGTTAACGACATTTATTAAACTGGTTGAAATAGGGCATTTTACTCACACAGCAGAACAGCTTTTTATGACGCAACCGGGTGTCAGTCAGCATATTAAAAAGCTTGAACAGCAGGTCGGTGTTGATTTACTCATTCGAATAGGTAAAAGCTTTGAACTGACGGAAGCGGGGATTATTTTACATCAACGGGCGTTAGTTTGGCAGCAACAACAACAGCAAGTATTATCGCAATTAGCGGTTGATGATGAGCATATTGGTGAGTGTCGTATTGCCTGCTCAGGTTCAATGGCCTTGCTGCTATATCCTCACCTTATTGACTATCAGTTGCCATATAATCAGCTACAAATCTATCTGGAAGCGGCGCCCAATAAACGTATTATTGATAGTGTTATGGCCAATACTATTGATGTGGGCATTATTACCCAGTCGATTAATATGGATGAGCTGGTGGTAACCCCATTAGCCGCACAATCATTGTGCTTAGTGTTGCCTCAGTCATACCCTCATCACTCTGTTACATTTGAACAACTCATGGCGCTTGGCATGGTGAGTCATCCTGATGCTATGCATTATTGGTCGCAAATAGCCTGTCAGTACTTCAGTGAAAAACAGGTTCTAGCATTGCAGGTGCCTATCCGCAGTTATGTTAACCAATTAAATCAAATTCTGGTACCTGTGGCTAAAGGACTGGCATTTGCTGTACTACCACAATTTGCGGTCGACCATTTTACTCAAGCACAAGATATCCGTATTGCATCGTTTGCCAATGAGCATGGCGATAATGTGGTGGTAGCAGAGCCATTATTCATTATTTATAAACAGCATCGACCACTTGCTCGACGCTATGGGCCAATTATCGATAAAATTAAACAGCTAGTTTAGGGACGGGGCCCTAGTTTGCTGAATTGACCACCTGTTGTAATGCGCTGTTGATGTCAGTGTATTGAAACGCAAATCCTGCCGCCAAAGCTCGTTTAGGTAGTACAAATTGGCCTGTAGTGAGCAACTCTGACATTTCACCCATGGCTAGTCTTAGCGCTAATGGTGGCGTAGTTATTTTGGCAGGACGGCTTAGTGCGCTACCTAGCGCTTTAGCAAATACGGCATTACTCACAGGTTGAGGTGCCGTTGCGTTATAAATGCCTTGTGAGTTCGAATTATTGAGTAAGTAGCTAAATAGTTTGATTAAATCATCAATGTGGATCCAGCTCATACCTTGTTCGCCATTGCCTATTGGGCCGCCTAAACCGAGCTTAAAGGGCGGTAACATTTTCGCCAATGCGCCGCCATTTTTACCGAGCACAATCCCAATGCGGGTGATGCACACTCGGGTCTGTTGCGATTGAGCTTGAAGCGCAAGGTTTTCCCACTCTTGACAAATATCATGACTAAATTCAGCATGAAATCCGCTGGTTTCATCCACAGGGGTATCACCCTGTCTGCCATAATACCCTACAGCTGAAGCGCTAATAAAAGTATGCGGTGGGGTGGTGCTTTTGCGGATAAGCTGAGTTAACGCCGTGGTGATATCCCAACGACTGTCACAGATCAGTTTCTTTTGCTTATTACTCCAACGTTTGTTGACTATCGGTTCGCCAGCAAGATTAATCACAGCATCTATATCGTTAAGGTCTGATTTGTCTGCCAGCGTTTGCCAGTACTGATGATGGCTGCCAAGAATGTTTTTGCTGTTATTAATATTTCTCGTCAATATTACTAGCTGGTGGTCACTCAGTGATTTGACTAACTGTTTGCCAACAAACCCTGTTGCGCCAGTGATTAATATTTTCATCTAAACTCCCCTTTACTCTATATTGCAATATACGATGGTAAACTTAAAATGTGATCACATTGTGGGCATACCATGGTGGTTACTGGGGCTTTTGATAGCATAACTCCATCGACACTGAGTCTGCAAAACGCAGTGCATGGGGTTTATCGATTTCGACGCTGGCAAATTCAACCCAGTCATGTTCACTGGCAATGGCTAGGGTTTGGTTGGTTAAGTTTTCCAGTAATGAAAAGCGATTATTTTCAATTAAAGCAATAATTTTTTTGGTGATAGTGCGATAATTCAATGCATCTTCGACACTGTGACTATTTCGGGCTTTATCGGCACAATAATGAATTACTACGTTAATGATGACATCTTGTTGGTTATTGATTTCGTCATCTTTAATGCCGATATAAGTACGTAAACGTAAGTTTTTAATGCGTATAATAGCGGTTTCTGGTTTCATATAATGTCAGTGGATCCCTGAAAGTGGTGATGTACCAATATTGCCATCAACTGATATACGAATCGACAACAAATTTTAACTTAGTTTGCAATATGTTACTGAGTTCAGCTTAGCATATAGAATCATTTTAATAAGCAATAATAAGGATTTTTCGGCCTATGAAAGGAATACAACAATCTCCAATGGCTGTGCGCAGTTTTGTGGTAATGGCTTGTGTGGTGATTATTTTAGCGGGGATAAAAACGGCCAGTCCGATAGTCGTACCTTTTGTATTATCCGCATTTTTAGCGGTTATTTGCAATCCTGCGATAGTGTTGATGACGCGTTATCATATTCCTAAATGGCTATCTATCATCTTATTAATGGGCTTTATAGTGTTAATGGGGTTATGGCTGGCCAGTTTAGTGGGCAGTTCAGTGACTGAGTTTTCAAAGGAAATGCCCAAGTATCGTGAGCAATTGATTGAACAATTCGCCTGGATCCTTGAAAAACTCAAAGACTTTAATATTCAGATTTCAAAGCAAAAGGTGCTCGACTACTTTGATCCTGGTATGGCGTTATCCATGACCACCAATATGCTCTCTGGTGTCGGTAATGTTATGGCCAATTTATTCCTGATTATTTTGACCATAGTGTTTATGTTATTTGAAGCGCAATCAATGCCTAGAAAGTTTCATTTAGCCCTCGATGCTCCAGATAAGCGTTTACAGCAAATCGACAAGTTTTTGCAGTCGGTTAATCAATATATGGTGATTAAAACCCTTGTCAGTTTAGCCACAGCAGTGGTTGTTGGTATCGGTTTGACAATCATTGGCGTTGACTATGCTTTGTTATGGGCGGTGATTGCTTTTCTGTTTAACTATATTCCAAATATTGGTTCTATTATTGCGGCCATTCCTGCTGTGCTACTGGCTTTTATTCAAATGGGTCCCGGCGCCGCAGGTATTACCGGCTTATTATATGTGGGGACCAATATGGTAATGGGCAATGTGATTGAACCCCGTTTTATGGGCCGTGGTTTAGGCTTGTCTACTTTGGTGGTTTTTTTATCATTGATTTTTTGGGGCTGGTTGCTTGGCTCTGTCGGCATGTTGTTGTCGGTTCCCTTAACCATGATTGTTAAAATTGGTCTTGAATCGAGCCAGTCTGGCAGTTGGCTAGCGACTTTATTGTCAGATAATGTCGATGAATTGCCCAGTGAATCAAGCCATAATGTTGAAACTGAAACTGAAACAGCAACCGTATCGAGTGATGCTAACAACCATCAAGCCGATAGTGATGTCACTGATGACGTTGCAAATGACCATGACGTGGAGAATGCTGCCAAAGCCAAAGCATCAACGAAAGATGCATAACCCTATTGATTGTATTTAGTTTATTGAGTTAAGAGAGTGTATGAAAGGTTTTTTACAAGCAGTTCCAAATTTGACATTCGGTGATGATGTTTGCCGTTTATTTCACGGTCGTGGTGGGTTATTCGCGGGCGATGAACACCTGTGTTTAGATTGGTACAAGCCGGTATTATTGCTTACCAGTTTTAAGATGCTCGAAAGTGAGCAACTCGATGAATTAGTTGCAGCCATAGTGGCACTTTGGCAGCAACAACGACCAACTGAAACACTTAATTTAGTCTACCAATACCGTCATGGTGGCCAAACATTGAGTGAGTTATTGCATGGTGAAGTACCAGAGCAGCATATAGTGACTGAAAACGGTGCGCGTTTCTTAGTGCATTTATTACGCGGTCAAAACCACGGCTTATTTTTAGATATGGCCAATGGTCGAGCCTGGGTGAAACAGCATGCAAAACATAAAAAGGTGCTTAATTTATTTGCCTATACCTGCGGCTTTTCTGTGGTTGCTTTGCAAGGCGGTGCAGATGAAGTTGTCAACATGGACATGAGTAAAGGTGCATTAAGCATAGGTAAGCAAAACCATGTGTTAAATGACTTACCTGCAGGGGCGCGTTATTTAGGCCACGATATTTTTAAGTCTTGGGGTAAGTTAACTAAGCTTGGACCGTATGATTTGATTGTGGCCGATCCTCCAAGTAATCAACGCGGCAGTTTTGTTGCCACTAAAGATTATGAGCGCCTACTCAAACGCCTGCCAGACTTACTGGCGCCTCAAGGCGAAGTGTTATTGTGCTTAAATGCGCCAGAACTAGGGTGTGATTTTTTGATGCAACAAGTGGCAAATACGGCGCCACAGCTTACCTATATTGAAAGAATTGCTAATCCGCATATTTTTGCCGATATCGATGAACAGAAATCATTAAAAGTATTGCGTTATCGCTTAAGCTAATCTCTTCGTGTGTTACAAAAAACCGACAGCCATTTGGCCGTCGGTTTTTTTTGTCTATAAACTCGGCTCAGTCTACCCTCCTTCAGCGTGGGTGAGGTCATTATTTGCACTATTTCATATATGAGTAATAGGATGCAATAGTCAAAATGACTGCCTCAACCATGATCTAGCCCGCATTTATTGACTACTTTTTTATGCTTAATCACTCAGTTCACGCGTTTTAGCTATTTAAAATGTTGATTTAGATCATGTTAATCCGTGTTTACCAATTTGTGAGTATATAGTTCGCTGCTGCATTAACGCTAACATTCCCCATGGACCGAATAAACAAGCAATAAAGCAATGATGATTTATTGCTTATATCCCCACTCTTGGAGGACCCATGAGTAATCAAATCAAAAGTAAAAAAGGTTTAGAGTTAAAGATTTTTATCTTTTTAACTGTATTTCTAGCCCCAATTTTATCTGTATTACTGGTTAGCGCACTAGGTTTTACTATCTGGTTTAGCCAAATTTTAACTGGGCCTCCAGGCGCAGGCTAATCCTAAAAATAATCAACAATGCGAGAGCGATGTATGAGTAATGAACTTCACGTAACCAGCCTAATTGTCCAAGTACACCCCGATAAAATGGCTGACGTAAGACAAAAAATTATGGCCATCAAGAATGCTGAATTGTCAGCTAATAATGACGTTAAGTTAGTGGTTGTCGTAGAAGGTCCTAGCCAACGATCGTTGATGGATGATATCTCAACCATTAATGCCATTCCCGGTGTGTTGACGGCCACCATGGTGTATCACCAAAGTGAAGAGCTTGAAGAAGGTGAAGTATGAACATGAATAGACGCGATTTTATGAAAGCCAATGCCGCTATCGCAGCGGCAAGTGTTGCAGGATTAGCGCTACCGACCAGTGCAAGCAACCTGATCACTAGCTCAGAACAAACCAAATTAGAATGGAACAAAGCACCTTGTCGTTTTTGCGGTACCGGTTGTTCTGTGATGGTTGCCACCCGTGAGGGTAAAGTTGTTGCCACACATGGCGATGCCAACAGTGAAGTTAACCGCGGCTTAAACTGCATTAAAGGTTATTTCCTTTCTAAAATTATGTATGGTCGTGATCGTCTGCAAACGCCTATGTTGCGTATGACTGATGGTAAATATGACAAGCATGGTGAATTCACTCCTATTACGTGGGAAAAAGCCTTCGACACTATGGCGGAGCGTTGGAAAGCCACCATAAAAGCCAAAGGCCCAACTGCGGTGGGAATGTTTGGTTCTGGTCAGTGGACCGTATGGGAAGGGTATGCCGCGGTTAAGTTAATGAAAGCTGGCTTTGGTTCAAATAACATCGACCCTAATGCGCGTCATTGTATGGCATCTGCGGTAGGTGGCTTTATGCGTACCTTCGGTATTGATGAGCCAATGGGCTGTTATGACGACATGGAAGCGGCTGACGCGTTTGTGCTTTGGGGTTCAAACATGGCAGAAATGCACCCCATTTTGTGGACTCGTATAACCGACCGTCGTTTAAGTGCACCACACGTTAAAGTTGCCGTGTTGTCGACCTTTGAACATCGTTCATTTGACTTGGCTGATTTGCCAATTGTATTCACGCCACAAACCGATTTGGCGATGCTTAACTTTATTGCCAATTACATTATCCAAAATGGCAAAGTGAATAAAGATTTTATCAAAAAGCATGTTAATTTCCGCAAGGGTACAACGGATATTGGCTATGGTTTACGGCCAACGCATCCACTGGAAATGAAAGCCAAAAACGTCGCCACAGCGGGCGACTCTACACCGATTGATTTTGACGAATTTGCTAAATTTGTGGCTGATTATGATGTTGAATCTGTCAGTAAGTTGTCTGGTGTACCAGAACATAAGCTTATTGAATTAGCTGAGCTGTATGCTGATCCCGATCGTAAAGTAACGTCATTCTGGACCATGGGCTTTAACCAACATACTCGTGGTGTGTGGTGTAATAATCTAATTTATAACATTCACTTGTTGGTCGGTAAAATTTCAACTCCAGGTAACAGTCCATTCTCATTAACGGGTCAACCGTCTGCTTGTGGTACAGCACGTGAAGTGGGCACATTCTCACATCGTTTACCTGCTGACATGGTGGTGACTAACCCTGAGCACAGAAAGCGCGCCGAAGAGATTTGGCACATTCCCAGTGGTATTATTCCCCCTAAACCTGGCTACCATGCAGTAGAGCAAAACCGTCGCTTAAAAGATGGCGATTTAAATTGCTACTGGGTTCAAGTGAACAACAATATCCAAGCTGGTGCCAATATTAACGAAGAGGGTTTACCGGGCTACCGTAATCCAGAAAACTTTATCGTAGTGTCAGACGCTTACCCAACCGTGACGACTCAAGCCGCCGATTTGATTTTACCAACAGCAATGTGGGTCGAAAAAGAAGGTGCCTATGGTAATGCTGAACGTCGGACTCAATTTTGGCATCAAATGGTCAAGGCGCCCGGCGAGTCACAGTCTGATTTATGGCAGTTAATGGAATTCTCTAAGCGTTTCACTACTGACGAAGTGTGGCCTGCAGAAGTGTTAGCTGCTAATCCTTCATTTAAAGGTAAAACCTTATATGAAGTGCTTTATCTCAATGGCAATGTCGATAAATTTCCATTGGCAGATGCTGATCCAAAATACTTAAATGATGAAGCTAAGCATTTTGGTTTTTACGTTCAAAAAGGTTTATTTGAAGAATATGCCACCTTTGGTCGCGGTCATGGTCATGATTTAGCTGACTTTGATGTGTACCACAAAGAACACGGCTTACGTTGGCCTGTGGTGAATGGCAAAGAAACCAAATGGCGTTTCCGTGAAGGATCAGATCCCTATGTTAAAGCCGGTACCGACTATGAGTTTTATGGTAAGCCAGATGGTCGCGCGGTTATCTTCGCCTTGCCTTACGAGCCTGCGGCAGAGTCGCCAGATGAAGAGTTTGATATTTGGTTATCAACAGGGCGTGTGCTTGAGCATTGGCACTCTGGTTCTATGACCCAACGTGTACCTGAACTTTATAAAGCTTTTCCTGATGCAGTGTGTTTTATGCACCCTGAAGATGCTAAAAAGCGCGGTTTACGCCGTGGTGATGAGATTAGAGTTGTGTCTCGCCGTGGTGAAATTAAAACCCGTGTTGAAACCCGTGGACGTAATAAGCCGCCTGTAGGCTTAGTGTTTGTGCCTTGGTTTGATGCCAGTCAGCTCATTAATAAAGTGACGTTAGATGCGACAGATCCTTTGTCAAAACAAACTGACTATAAAAAATGTGCAGTAAAGATTGTTAAGGCTTAAGGAGACAGACCATGAAAACAGGTAAATTATTATCGATTATCGCGTTATTAGGTTTCTCTGTCAGTGTAATGGCTACCAGCATACCTGAAGACAAAATCGATACATTACGTTTAGCGCCAATTAATATCGAACCGACACCGCCTGCAATGCAAGCGGTGATCAATACCGATGTTAAGCAGGTTCGTAATTATCCTATGCAGCCACCGGTGATCCCGCACAAGATTGATGGTTATCAAATCGATCTTAAAGTGAACAAGTGTATCCAGTGTCATGCGCGTACCAGTACCGGTCATTCACAGGCGCCAATGGTGAGCGTGACTCACTATATGGACCGTGACAATAATTTCTTGGCTGATTTATCACCCCGTCGTTATTTCTGTACTCAGTGTCATGCACCGCAGTTAGATGCCAAGTTGTTGGTTGAAAATGACTTTGTTGATATAGACCACTTAATGAAGGCGAAAGCCGCAGTTAAGCACTAGGAGTGACTATGTTTGCAAAATTATTTGAGCAACTAAAACTCGTGTGGAAAGTGCTGCGTCGTCCGAGTGTCCATTACAGTCTTGGCTTCTTAACTATTGGTGGATTTATCGCAGGAGTGATCTTCTGGGGCGGATTTAACACCGCTTTAGAGCTGACTAACCGCGAGCAATTCTGTATCGGTTGCCATGAAATGGAAAACAACGTTTATCAGGAGCTGCAAACCACCATTCACTTCACTAACCGAAGTGGTGTGCGTGCAACCTGTCCGGATTGCCATGTGCCACATAACTGGACCGACAAAATTGCCCGTAAAATGCAAGCGTCTAAAGAAGTGTGGGGTAAAGTATTCGGTACAATTAGCACGCGAGAAAAGTTTGAAGGCAAGCGTCGAGAGCTGGCGGAACATGAATGGCAACGCCTTAAAGCTAACGATTCATTAGAGTGCCGTAACTGCCATAATTTTGATTATATGGATTTCACTCGTCAGTCTAAGCGTGCATCACAAATGCATTCAACGTCTCTGGCTAGCGGCGAAAAAACCTGTATCGATTGTCATAAAGGGATTGCACACCAATTACCTGATATGGCGGGTGTAGAAGGGTTCTAAACGGGTTAATATTGTAAGCGTATAGAAAAGGCCAGCAAATTTGCTGGCCTTTTGTTTTATGCATTTCGAACTAAAGTTGTTTACGTTAAATCAAGCTGTTGCCCAATCACATCAATTAAATATTCAGTGAAATCATGACCATGATTTTGCAACATCTTCGGGAACATTGAAATAGGCGTTAACCCTGGGAAGGTATTGATTTCATTCAAAAGGATTTGATTATCATCAGTTAAAAAGAAATCGATACGCGACAAGTGACGTAATTTCATCCCTTTAAAGGCTTTTATTGCGTAATCACGGATCAGTTGACTGATCTCAGGGCTGAGGTTATCTGCAACCACGTCGGTTCGGGCCTTACTATTTTTAGCGTACTTTTCATCAAATGAATAAAAGGTATTGCTGTCACAAATAATCTCGCCCGGTAAGGTCGCGACTACTTCACCTTGATACTGGTAAACGGCGACTTCTAATTCACGCGCATGGATAGTTTGCTCAACCACAACGTAAGGGGCATAACTAAATGCGTCTTTAAGTACGTTAGCGATATTGGCTTTCACATCAACCTTATAACAACCCACAGACGATCCTTGTGAAGCAGCTTTAACGAAAACGGATCCCCAATGATCAAATGCTGTTTCAGTTTGCTTGATTGCATCATCATCTAGTTGATGTAAAAAGATGTAAGGGGTGTTTGGCACACCTAAAGCTGAAAACCACATTTTAGCGGTGATTTTGTTAAAACAATTACTTGAGGCTTCAGACTCACAGCCAAAGTAGGGCAGTTGGATTAAGTTAAAGTACGATTGAATATCGCCGGTTTCACCCGGGAAACCATGAATACACGGGATCACATAATCAACCGGCCATGCTGGCGTATTGTTATCTTCAAAACGAATCTCACGCCGATTAGTCAGGTCGCATAATTTTCCGTCTTCAGTGTGATAATGACCGTGTTTATCGAGTACTAGCTTAAGTACCGAAAATTTATCTGACTTTGCCAGTGATGACTCAAAAAAACGTGCAGACATTAATGAAATATCGTGTTCTGCACCGCCACCGCCGCACAATAGCAGCAGATTAATCTTTGGCATGTTTGCTCCTGAAAGACCAAAAAAGAATGGGCTAGATTGGATTGGATTCGCCCTAAATAAGTAATGCTTATGATAAAGACCCTTAGCCATACAGCGCAAGTAAGAGTTAATACTATTTTAGCTAATTAGGTTTATTTTCGAAGCTAAGTAGCTTAAATAAGCTCAACGAAATAATAAACAGCGGCATATCTATTCGCCTGTCAAAGTGAGGGTATTTATAAGCTTTGGCTATACTTGTTTCGATTATCACTCTTTTATAAGCGCCAAAACCAGCGGCAGATTGAATCGTCAATAAGGCGATATAGTTTAGACGACGAGCTCAACGCTATCTTTGTGTTGGGCCTGCAAATAATTTTATGTATCAGCTGTAAAAGTAAAAACCTCTTTTTATGTTTATAAAAAGAGGTTTTTTATCAATCAATATATTGCCTGTTAGCGTGGTTACCGCACCAATTATATTGATGTGGTAACCAACGCATTAAACGCAAATACTTAAATTGATGGCATAAATTCAGTCGTTACGCGTTAGCGTATTCATGCCACTTAGAAGCGATAAGTTAAGTTCACCGAACCATTCAAAGGTGCGCCGTAATAGCCTATTGTCGTCAAGCTAGTAATGTACTTTTCATCGGTGAGATTATTAATGTTCGCTCTTAGGTTTAGATCGTCAGAAATGTTCCAACTTGCAAAAGCATTAACCACTAAATAGGCATCTTGCTCTACTTTAGGATCAACGTTTTTGGTTTCTGATTGCCATCTGCCGCCTAATCCAACGCTTACTTCTGGCAATTGTGGCATGGTATAATCCATCGAAAAGTTAACAACGTTTCGGGCTGCCCACTCATTTGCTTCAGCGCCGTTGTCATCTTCTATATCAAGCAGCGTATAAGCGAATACTGCATTGAGGTTGTCTGTGATGCGTCCCGTTACTTCAACTTCAAATCCTTTCGATTCGACGTTTACACCTTTATAAAAATAGTTTCCGTTTGCATTAAGGCCGGCGTAGCTAGCGAGGTTATTTTGCTCAGCACTAAATAGTGCAAAGGTAGCCATTAAATCATTATCAAGCCACAGGGTTTTTAGCCCAAGTTCGTAATTGACGCCTTTAGTTGGGTCTAAAAAATACCCATCGTAATCATATTGCTCTTGCGGTTGGTAAATATCTGAATAACTGAAATAGGTGTTTATATTCTCTGTGATGCTGTAAACCACACCTGCATAAGGGCTTAATTCACTCTCATCGTTGTCAATATCAACACCGCTATTAATACCTTCGCGGGTATATTTAATCGCATTAAAACCAGCAACGACAAATAGGCTGTCATTGATATTGAACTTAGTCGAACCATAAGCGCGTAGTAAGCTAACATCTATGTCAGAGTACTCGATTTTATCGGCCCATTCTGGCTCAGGAATAGCATCGAGATCGTAAGGGAAGGCCGGCGTGGGCCCATATGCCGGCGTGGCAGTATAATCAAATGGGTGTTGGTACATGTATTTTTTACTTTTTGAACCGCTTAAGCCTAAGGTCAGTTCGTGATCTTGACCAAATAAGCCGTAATGACCAATTGTGGTGATATCTAATATATCGGCTGAAAATTCAGTGTCATAGCGACCTGGCGACCCCATTAACCCTAAACCCGTTTCTTTATCAATGGTACCAGAAGCATAAAATAGCTTACTTTCATCTTCTAATCCTTGATGATTATAGGCAACTTTAAGATCCCAATCGTTAGGCAGTATGTAAGTATACTCAACAAACGCGGTTGTATTAATGGTGTCCCACATGGTCCAGTCTTGACTTGTAGTCGCACTAGTATCCCACTCAGCTTGGGTACCGTCAGTATAGTTAAATACTAATCCACCCCAGGTATTACCGTCTGTGTTGGCATCTTGGTAAGAAAACCCTAACGTTAAGGTTGAGTTATCTGTTAACTGACCATCAACGACAGCGTAAAGATAACCACGGTCATTTTCTAGGCCATCTAGGTATGACCCTTTGTCTTCTACTACCGCAACAACTCTACCAGCCCAACTACCGCTTTCTGTTAATAGGGCAGAGTAATCAGCCTGTACGCGCTTAAAGTCATCTGAACCGTATGAGATGCCTACTTCACCTTCATTTTCATTCGTCGGGCGTTTACGCACATAATTAATGGTACCAGCAGAATTACCTATCCCGGTTAGTAGGCCGTTAGCGCCACGAATAACTTCAATTTTTTCATAACCATAAGCTTCCATTGCACCAGTGACTATCCCCCAGTCATTTGGCAATCCAACGCCATCAATTTGGGTACTTTTAATTTCAAAACCACGAGAAGTATATTGTGTGCGGTTGGTTTCCCATTCTTCAACATTAATACCAGTTGCAAGACGAAGTACGTCGTTAAGGTTATTAGCGCCAAAATTAGTTATTTGATCGTTGGTGACCACACTGATTGATTGAGGCGTCTCATTAATCTCCATGGTTAAGCCTGTTGCGCCTTGGCTAACGCGTTTATAACGTACACCTAAGATTTGGATTTTTTCAATATTTTGATCATTGTTGTCAGCATTTTGTTGTTGTTCGGCTGCTAGGGCGAAGGGCTGTACTACAAAGCCCATCGCCAAAACTAATGATGAAAGTGCAAATATGTGTTTCGGTTTCATGTTTTGCTTTACCTGTATCTTTTTCAAACGATGAATAATATTAACGGCCAACCATAGCGCTTATTAGATGTTAATGTTATTGCTAACGATTATCATTAGCAAATATAATTAAGGTCAGATTGATAAAAATGCGAGGATTAACCCAAAATTTACAATTGATAATAATTATCACTCAATATTTGTTGAGATTGGTTATCAATCGTATTAGCATGTGCGGGATATTCATGTATATAACGACAGCGAACAAATTTGGAAAACAGATGGCAAAACGTAGTAATCGATTTTGGTTTAAGCTTCATGGCTGGTTTTCATTACCCGTATGGATAATATTTTGTTTTGTGTGCCTTACCGGGACCATTTCAGTGATAAGTCATGAGTTAACTTGGCTGACCAATCCTGACGCTCGCGCAACTAATCCGCAAAATTTGACTGAAAAGCCGATGTCAGAACTCGTTGACATTGTGCAACAAGCGCACCCAACAGCAAACATCACCACAGTGATGAGCTTTGAGTCTTATCTGGTTAATGCTGTGATCTTTAGTGATAGCGATGTGCCTTTTGCTATCGCTTACGTCAATCAATACACAGGCCAAATACAAGCAATCAACCTTGGTATGACCTTCACTAATTTTATGCGTTCCTTACATGGCTGGTTGCTGTTTCCTTGGCACAGTAATTACAGTGTTGGCTATTACATTGTCTGTTTCATGGCCATTGTGATGTTAGGAGCGCTGGTATCTGGACTGGTGATTTATAAAAAGTTCTGGCGCGCTTTTACTCAGCCTAAATTACGAATAAACCAAGGTAAAAAAACGCTGCTTGCAGATCTCCATCGATTGGCTGGCGTGTGGTCAATGTGGTTTTTAATGTTAATGAGCATTACGGGGTTATGGTATTTAGCACAGGCGATTATGTGGCACAATCATATCGAGATTGAAGAACATCCTCCTTTAGTGGAGGTCAGTCAGCTTATAACGACAACCGATGGTGCGCCAATTAGGCCATATACTTTGGCTAATGCACTTCATCTCGCAGAGCAAACCTTCGCGGATTTTAAAAGTACTTACATTATGCTTCCTGAGCACAATCGAGATACTTACAAAGTGTATGGTCAAGGAGATCATATTTTCTATGATCAATACGCTTATGGTGTGACGGTTAATCCTTGGAGCGGCAATATTGAAAGTGAAAGATCGCCAGCGGCAATGACGACGTTACAAACGCTATCACATATCGCTAATCCCCTGCATTACGGCACAATCGGCGGTTTGTGGACCAAGGTGATTTGGTTTATTTTTGGTGTATTTCTAACGGGTATGTCTATCACAGGATTTTTAATGTGGGGAAGTCGAACCGTAAAAGCTGCCAGAACCGAACTCGACGATTCGTTGACAATGCATAACTCATCGCTAGTCGAGCAGGAAGGTAACTAATGGCCCGCATTAAAAACACCATATGGAATCGTTACAAGTATAAAATAAATGGCTTAATGCTAGTGCTAGTTGGTTATTTTCTATATCAGTCTTTATTCCCGCAATTCCCTGATGCATGGGAAACCCAAGCGGTCGGAGATTTTGAAATAACACCTATGCCGTATAATCTTGATCCGCCATATCTTCACGATGGTACCTACACTAAAGATTTTTTATTATTGTTTAGTAAGGGGCAGGTAAACCAGATCCGTCAAGCATATTTAAATATTGGCACAGAGCCCTTACCATTAGAAACACTGCAAATGGGCGATGCAGGTATCTTGCATGGAAGTCAGCATGGACAAGAAGTTCATGCTATTGCGCCAGAAATATTAACAGCAGAACACAAGGCGTGGTTAACCATTGAAAATTGGCAGGGGCAACAGCAAGTTATTAGCTGGAAGTTACCAGATGTATTTTATCAGTCATCAAACTAAAGCATTGTAGCTTTTGGGACGGCTTAATTTCATTGAGCAGTTTGTTGATGTTAACTGTAATGGCATTACAGTTAACATCAATGTCTTAGGGCTTATATCCCGAAAGCTTCGCGTTCAGAGACACATTCGTATTCGGCCATTTCAAATTCACGACAAATCAGTGGCCGAACTTCGTAAATTGAACACATCATAGTGTCTCGGTCTAGCGCGGCACACCAACCATCATCAAGACGGCGCATCACTTCTCCGCCCCAATTATCTTTGGCTATATACACTTTAGGTACACCGGTTTCGGTGATTAACATTACTTCTAAGCGGCAACAACAGGCCTGGCAATTTGAACAGGTCACAGCTGCTGGTTGCTCTACAGCGCTTATCGATGCGGGAGTCGATGATTTATCGGACGACTCAGGGAACATGGTAATGATATTGGTGGGCATTTAAGGGCTGCAGTTGAACATTTGGACTAAGGATACCGTAATTTTGCGGCGTTGACGTTATCTTAGCGCAAATAATCATGAGATTAGAATACTCGCCAAACTCACTCAAAAGCGCTTGGTGGTTGAGGATGATAAGACAACCACTTTAGCGGTTGATACATGCTCGCAATAATAATGCCGCTACCACATAGGCAAGTGTCATCGCTGCTGAGTTTATTGTCGCATGTGCCGTATTTTCATTAACCCAGCGCGACGTCTAGAAAGGTGTTGTCAATATTGAGCGAGAAGCCTTCAATCAGTCTAGTTTGCCACGGCGTTATGTTTAGTGACCCGCATTACGGGAGTAACGCTTCACTTCCCTGTGATAGCGAGACAAATAGTCTAGTTAATGTTCAGTTTACTTAATACTGGGGCGCGAAGAGCGAAGATAACTGTCACGGCTTTGATCACATAAACCCATATGTACTATGGCTCATGCCAATGCCAATGTTAATGCTGATGTGCTGACGATAATGAATTACCTTCACTGTCATAAAATCCTGATGCGCTGTGCTCAATAAAACCTAAGTTGATCATTTTTCTAAAAAATGGGTCATATTCACTATCGCCAATATCAGCAAAGTCGGTCGATTGGTACGCAGATAATGTATCTAACTGTTGTTGAATAATGTTGTTGTCGTAAGTTATGTCGCTTAATTGCCAATTTATGGCTTTATCTGCAGATTCACTTTTATCTGACAATACAGTACTAATGCGTTGTACTAATTTTTTTGCTGGAAACCACCATATATCAACGGTTTTTGTATTTGTTTGTTGTTGATAATGCTCAAGTTTGTTGCAACCTTGTCCAGTAGTTTCAATGAGTGTTGACTGGTTTTTAAATAACGGATTCAGTAATTGTGCATGATATTGCCATGCTTGATTAGATTTCGTTTTGGTCGCTTCGTATTCAATTGCACGTTTATCATCCATAAAATATGAGGTTTTTTTCATGTGATTATTTGGCAGTGTGGTCCATTGTGTTGCTACTTGTTGATTGCTGATGTGAAATACCGAGTTTTGGGCTCTTAATAATACCAGTTGGTTTTGTTTGTTTGATGCTGCATCGTGAGTTGTTTGTTCAATATTATAAGTCGCCATAAGGGTAGTTGATTGGCAGTCTTCACTTGCTGAAGCAAATAACGGCAAAGTGATAGCGGTTATTAATAATAGAGTTTTCATGTGTTTCATCTTTTTGGCTGATTAAGTATCAAGGTGGAAGCTAAACGTTAAAGAATAGGGGCAAGCCCCTATTCTTTATTGATAACGTTTTACTTCTTTACTGGGCTGTACCTGAAAGGTTGCCTGCGTAATCCATTACGTGAAATATTAAGCTTTGCTCATTAGTTCCTGTTATTAATTGGGCACCAGGTCCAACAGCAAAAACACCAACGTCTTCACCCGCATGCGTTTCACTATCGAGTGGTACTAACGACTCTTGGTGGAACCCAGCAGTTGATGTATCAACATCGGTTAAGTCAACGCGGCCTGTTACTGCTGCAGCTGCATAGCTTGCATCAGCATCGGTTTGTGCGCCTAAATTTCTAAAACCAAGGCCGTTGGCATAACCTAACGTTGTATAAGGCATGTCGTCTGAGGCTAAACTTGGCTCAGTCTCACCAATACCAACCACTTTACCTAATATTGGGTTACCACGTTTAGGGTAGCCTGCAATGGTAAATACATGGCTGTGATCTGCTGTAACAATAATTAAGGTGTCTTCTTGGCTAGTTGCATCAACCGCTACTTGTACAGCCTTAGCAAACTCAATCGCGTCATTTAGCGCGTTGTAAGCATTTCCGGCATGGTGAGCATGGTCAATTCGACCAGATTCAACCATTAAGAAGAAACCTTTGTTGTTATTATCAAGCACCTTAATGGCAGTGGCTGTCATTTCTGACAAGCTAGGTTCACCAGCAATATCATTCTTACGATCAGCTTCGTATTGCATGTGTGATTCGTTAAATAAACCAAATACGTGTGGTGTTGTTTCAGTGTCGATAGCATTAAATGAAGTCTGGTCATATACATAAGCACTTGTTGCATACTTAGCTTGCCATTCGGCGGTTAAGTCACGGCCATCAGTACGGTCACCTTCAATCGTACTGACTGCGTCATTACTATTATATGCTGCATCTTTAGGTAAAAAATGACGACGACCACCACCCATAACAACTTCAATACCATCAACATCTACACCGGTATATCGAGCTTCTAAGTTGGCTTCAAAATTGACTAACTGTAATGCAATATCTTCACAATTAGCGCGTTCAGGATTGTTGGCAATATCCATATCAGAGATATCTTCCCAGTCACGATCTGCTGACTTTGCATAAGTCGCAGCAGGTGTCGCGTGGGTAATACGTGCGGTAGAAATAACCCCCGTTGATTTACCTGCAATCTCAGCTAATTCTAAGGCCGTAATCATCTCAATGCCTTTAGTGCTAGCACAATTGCCTCGAACCACATTTTCGTCAACACCTAACACGCCAGCATCCGTTTTAATGCCCGACATCATTGCTGTCATTGTTCCTGCAGAATCTGGTGTTTGTGCATCAACGTTGTAGGTTTTTGCTAAACCAGAAAATGGGAACTTATCAAAGCTTAATTGGTTTTCTTCACCCATCATGCCTTTATTTTGACCATCTAAAATACGCGCGGCGGTTACAGTTGAAATACCCATACCGTCACCAACAAATAAAATCACGTTCTTAGCTGAGCCTTTAAGTGCTGTTATTTCAGCCGCGGTAGATGCTGTTGCAATCGATACGTTGGCATTATTTACTAATTGGCTATCTATTTTTTTCCAAACATCATCCGCCGTTTCTATTTCGGCAGCACCTTGTTTAAACCATGAGTTATTTAAACTGCTCAGCAGTTCGCTATCATTTACTGAGGTTGCGGCAGGCGAGCATACATATTGAGTGGATGTTATTTCAGACGCATCTAAAACGGTATCAGCATTGGTATCGATACCCGAGTCGATTTGCACACCACCATTGAGACAATTTTCATTACCTACCGGCAAGGGAGTTTGTGTTATTAACGCGTTGTTTCCGTTAGTACCATTCGTTCCGTTTGATCCATTTGAACCATTGATGCCGTTGCTTCCATCTGTGCCATTGTCACCGTTGTCGCCGCAAGCTGATAATGCAAAAACCAAAGAAACTGTTATTGTTGATAATATAAATTTATTCATCATAAAAACCTTATAGGGTCTATTGACCAACTAAACCAAGAGCACGATTGATTAAATGGAATACGACACTTTGTTCAACAATACCTTGAACTAAATGCGCACCTGGGCCTGATGTATGAATAGCAACATCTTCCCCCGCGTGAGTTTCGCTATCTAATGGAACAGTCACTTCTTGGTGATAACCTGGGGTTGTTGTATCGATTGCGGCAATGTCTTGACGGCCAGCGACAGCTTCAGCAGCATATGATGCGTCGCCATCTGTTTCAGCGCCTAAGTTTCTGAAACCCAGTCCATTGCTATAACCTAATGTGGTGTAAGGATTACCGTCTGAATCTTCACTAGGCTCAGAAGCACCAATACCAACAACTTTACCCAAAATAGGATTACCACGTTTAGGATAGCCAGCAATCGTAAACACATGGCTGTGATCGGCGGTGACAATAATGAGCGTTTCTTCATCATTTGTTGCATCTAATGCCGCTTGAACGGCATTTGAAAACTCAATAGCGTCATTAAGGGCTGTGCTTGCACTACCAGCATGATGTCCATGGTCAATTCGTCCAGACTCAACCATTAAAAAGTAACCTTTTGGGTTGTTATCCAATACTTTAATGGCTTTGTCGGTCATTTGAGAAAGGCTTGGTTCGCCGGCAATATCATTGCCTCGGTCAGCTTCGTATTGCATATGAGATTCATTGAATAAAGCAAAAACACGTTCAGTCGTTTCGGTATCAATGGCATCAAATCCAGCTTGGTCGATAACGTATTTACCATTTGGATACATAGCGCTCCATTCTGCGGTCAAATCACGTCCATCGGTTCGATCGCCTTCAATAGCGCTAACGGCATCAACACTATTAAATGCGGCGTCTTTAGGGAGAAAATGTCGACGTCCGCCGCCCATAACAACATCAATACCATTTACATCAACTCCGGTATAACGTTGTTCTAGATTTTTTTCAAAGTTAACCAGTTGAGATGCGATATCTTCGCAATTTGCACGTTCAGCATTATTGTCAATATCCATATCTGAGATATCTTCCCAGTCACGGTCTGCTGATTTTGCATATGTGGCGGCTGGCGTTGCGTGGGTAATACGAGCGGTTGATATCACACCCGTCGACAAGCCTTTTATTTCGGCTAACTCTAGAGCCGTTACGACTTCGTTACCTTTAACGGAAGCACAACTTCCACGAACGACGTCTTCGTCAACACCCAAAACACCAGCGTCTGATTTTAAGCCGCTCATCATGGCTGTCATGGTGCCAGCTGAATCTGGTGTTTGTGCATCTACATTGTATGTTTTAACTAGAGCTGAATAAGGAAATGTTTCAAAGCTTAAGTAACCTTCTTCACCAGAATTACCAGCTAATTGTCCTTTTAAAATCCGAGCAGCGGTAAGTGTAGAAATACCCATACCATCGCCAACAAACAAGATGACATTTTTTGCTCTTGTTGATCTTGATTGTTGTAATTTTTCGGTGATGGTTGCTTGGCCGTCTTTATACCAAGCATTATTGAGTTGTGTGTCAGTCGTTGTCGCTGCGGTTGCAGAACCAGCGTATGTTGCCGAAGACAATATACTAGCGATAACCACTGATAAGCCTTGTTTGAGCATATTCATATTACCCTACGTTGTAGTTAAGTTATTTAAGGACCTAGCCATAACATAGAGGTTTATAATGAACATAAAGTAACACCTGGGTTACAATTTGTTTACAAGTGGGTTTCAGTTTTAATTATATCTATTAAGCTATTAATTTTTATAGTTATTGAGTAATTGATACTGTCTTGTAATTTTGCAGATAAATAAACTTGCTACCTTGTCTGTACTTGAATTACCCTGAATGCAATTAACATCCAATACTATGATTAAATTAAATATTCTATAAGTAAGTGATCATAAATAACTATCGTAATCTGAGTTCAAAGAGGTTAAGTTGTTTACCTGTAAAAGAGGCACAGTTGAATTCTGGTCTCGCTTGTGCGCTTGTTGACATAATCAATTTCAACGCTACCTAGTGGCAGAATGCTGAGTTAGATGTTATCAATTCAAACTATCAGATAAGGACCTTTTATATGAGTGACAAAATAAGTGAATCGGCGCTAAACGCATTGAAAATCGCGTTTACTTACATGCCAAAATCAATTGAAGTGACTAAATATGAGTATGGTGATGATTACCAAAAGATTTTAGATCACATTGAAACAGTCAGGGAAATATTATTGATTAATGATGTCGATCCTGAAGAGGTTTATGGTGAGGTTAATCCTGAGAGTACGCCCAACTCATCATATTGATTGAGTGTAGTGCTCGATGCTGTTAAATCTGATAGCTATAAAAATGGGTTGGATGGAAGACGTTTTGTATAATACATTACAAATGATAATTGTTTGGCACTCAAGAGCTTGCTAAATTGTTAAGTATTAAAGTGTGTTGAATGTATCATTATGATATTCATTAATTGTAATGAGTATTGCATTTTCAATATTTATTCACCTTGGATAGAGATTAATAAAGGGAATTATTATGGCTGTTACGTTAGCAAGTCCGGCAAAAATAACTAGTGCAGAAAGAAAAAAATTAGAGATCAAATGCCATAATCGTTTAAATTGGTCTGATTCAGGAAATTGGATGGGCGTAGGTAAACAGCCAAATTGTTTTATAAAGGAGAACCTGAAAAGTTATTCTTCGCATACATTTAAATTTCCAACAGATGCATCTGCAACAAATTGGAATCTTGAGTGGGAAAAAGCAATACGTTATTCTGGTCACTTAGGCACAACTGTTCTTACTGTCGGAGTGACGGTTTTTACTGGGGGAATGGCTGGCATTGCTATAGGTTCTTTAGCCGCGATAATTAAGGATGAGCTTCAAGCTCAGATTCCGTATCCTAGAGTGAATAGAGGATGGAGTTACGAAGTAATATTTAAATATGACTTTAAATGGTCTCCTCATCCTTGGGGGCAGCGAGAGCTTGTTCAAACAATGGTTACTATAACTAAAGATCATAATCAAAAAGAAGTAAGTGCAACATCGAGCGAAAGAAAGTATAAATTGTCTGAACTGCCTGATGGTTTAGGTCGAATGCTTGCAAGTGCCCCATCTAAAATAACTTCAACGGATTTTTTATAAAATGAAATCTATTTTAAAAATGTTAAGTGTTACTTTTTTGTTTTTAATTTTTTCTATGGGCTGTATTCCTGAGTCTTCAGCAAATAAAGATGAAATTAATGGCAAATGGCAATTAACCGAAGTACAGTACGAAGATGATAGTTCTAACTTTTTAGACGGTGGTAACTTTGTCGTAATTGAAGATACTAGAATAATCGAAATATTCTCAAAGCAAGGTCGTAAGGCATATAGTTATTATAGAGAGGATAATATCCTTTATGTAACTTCAGGTGATGAGATTATTGAATGGAAAATACAGTCATTAGATAGTTTGAACTTGCATCTAAAAACCCCAATAGGTGTTTATGTATTAAAGCGCTAGGGGCTATGTTTTAGTGGTCAACTAATTTTTATCAATAAATTGGCTTTAGCGCCTGAATAGGTTCAACACCTTAAACCTCAGACGTTACAAGCATCCAGATATAAATCAAATCTACTATAAATACTGAGCAATCAAAAAAACTACGATCATTTTTTGAGAGATTATATTCTAAATAGACTCAACATCTCAGCTAAAAACTGGCTAAAAATCACAACTGAGTTTGGATCATTATTCAAATGTGTTGTCAGGGCATTACCTGTCTTAACAGAATACTGTGAGCATCTAGAGCGAAACGACTATAAGGTGCATCAAGGTGCATCAAACTGCAAGCGCTAGTTGTGTACTTAAGGTTTAACTTCTAAACTAGAAATAAAACCATCTCTTAGTATCGAATTAAGGATGACTACCATCTTTACTGACGAATGCAATAATAACCACTTTTTGGGGCTTTCCTTGGCTAAGTAAGATAGGCCGCGCGAAATCGCGTCCTATCCCAAGAGTTGCACAAGCCTAAAACCTCAGCGGTTTCGCTCTATCAAGTATATCATCATAAAAATGAGTAGCAGGTTTTCATCTCCTGATACTCAACTTCATGCTTAACAGCTCATGTATCTTTGGTCAAATTGTTAAGGCGTTTTCTGTCGATGTGCTCACAACATATGGTCTATCTGAATAGGTTCCAGATAATGGTATTGTCTGCACCAAGACTCCACAGCAATACAACGGCGGCTAGTAAAACCTCTAGTACTAATACACCAATGGCTAGCGTCGTGCTTGATATAATAAAGCCCTGTTGATTACTTATGCCTAAAAAGCTTGGTGTACCACGATAGAGTAAATAGCCTGTATAACAAATGCCCATAATGCAGGCGAGTGTACATAACCAAATCATAGGGTATATCGCAAACAGGCCACTTAAAAACATCGGTGTGGCAATATAACCAGCAAAGACAATACATTCATTTCTGCTTGGGCAATTAGGGTATTTACGCGCCAACCCATGGATCAAACTACCGACTATTGTCACTGCCGTTAAAATTAACACATAAAATAAAATTCCTAGGCTTAAACCGCTCTCCATTGAGACCTTGATTGTGTCTTCACCACCAAAAGTCCAGCCAAACTGTGTCGTACCAATAAAAGTACTGACCACTGGGATTGCCGCCAACCACAGTACATGACTGGTGTACAAATGACTGACCGTTTCATGCTCATTACTTATGTTGCGCCATTCTTTATCAGGATGATGTACAAGTCCCCAAACGTGATTAATCATGCTTCCTCCTCGCTTTTTTCAAGCTACAGTTTTTTATAAAAACTAAGGTTACTGGCACACTATGGTGTGTCTTAAATAACAGTATAGGAGGTAAGCGCATATTTGCTTTATTCGGCGCTATTTTTATTATCCTTTAGTGAGTGGCAACTGCAGTTAAGAGTGTTTGCGCAATCATCATAAAAATCGCTGGCTTTGTTATTTTTCTCAAATAAGAGCAATATTTTTTACCCGTTATATATTCAATGTAATGATTTAAAGACTAAACCAGTTATTGCGATGACCCCAATACTGAGACCCTAAATAGTGATCGATTAACGCTCGACTAACGTATTGACGTTGTTACTTTTTTATTAGAGATCTATTATGTGGTTTAGTTCGAAAATTAGTCGGAAAGCGCTGGCATTGCAGCTAGTTACCACGCATCAGTCAGCTGCTGTTGTGGTCGATGCTCAGCAAAATATTATTGTCGTTAATGATGCTTTTAATCAATTAAGCAAGCGCTTAAAACAAGCTGGTCATAATCAAACCTTTACTTTATTGCTTACTCGTTATGACAGTAGCAGCAAAACTATTCGCTGTGATGAAAACCTACTCCTTAGTCAGCAAGTTATCCAACTGACTTATAAAAACTTAGAGTCTTGCTCACTTTATACGTTTGATGCTGTATCAACACCGTTATTAACTGAAAGTGTGTGGCAAGAGTTATTAGCTTTCAGTGGCAAGGCCTATGTTGTATTTGATAACAATGAAAAGTTAGTAACAGCTAATTTAGATCCCGTAAATACTGACTCTATTTATTTAAATCAAGCAGATATCAATTTACAGAGAACGTTAAAAAATGGGCTTAACAATAAAGAACACCTACTTTGTTTATCTGAGCAGGATAAGGTCTATGTTCATGTGGCGCGCCATCAAATAAATTCTGGTAATCAAAAGTTCACCGCCTATGTATTATCCCATCAAGAGCAAAACCAGCACATTAAGCAATTTGAAATGTTATCAAAGGTGGTAAGTAACACTAGCACTAGTGTATTGATCACTGATAAAAATGGTTTAGTTGAATATGTAAACCCTGGTTTTGAAAAACTTTCAGGCTTGACCCTTGCAGAAGCAAAGGGCAAAAAACCCGGTATACTTTTGCAACGAGAACAAACCGACAAAGAAACGATTAAGCGCATATCTCAAAAACTCAAAGCAAAACAAGCCTTCTATGAAGAGATATTGAATTTTGATAAAAATGGAGTGCCATATTGGATTGTATTGGCAGTAAATCCGATTTTTAATGACAAGGGTGAGCACACAGGTTTTGTTGGTGTGAGCTCTGATGTGCGTGAAATTAAACGTATTGTGTTAGAACAGATTAATCAAAGAGATGCAATAAGCAGTCATTCGGCAGTGCTAGAGTTTAATCAAAGTGGTCAGTTTATTTCGGCTAATGATTATACTAAAAAGCAGTTAAATTTATACGACGATATACAAATGCAAACAGTAGTGGGGAATTTAAAAGACCACTTAGACCATTCTCGTACGCAGATGATCCAACGAGGCGAACCGACAGCAGTCATGATGAAACTGACTCATCAAGGGAATGAAGTGATTTTAGATTGTGTTATTTCTTCAATTACGGATTTGAATGGAAATATTTCTAAGTATATTGTTTTTGGTAGTAATGTTTCTTCTCGTAATAAGTTAGTGACCGAAACGCACAGTGCTATGTCTATAGTGTTGAGTAAAATTCAAAATACAGTAACGACCATTAATGCGGTCGCCGATCAAACTAACCTATTAGCCCTCAATGCAGCCATCGAAGCAGCAAGAGCTGGTGAAGCCGGACGTGGATTTGCCGTTGTTGCGGACGAAGTTCGTAATCTTGCGAAAACGTCAAATGACGCCGCGGTTCAAATAGGCCTACTCATCAATGAAACTCAATCTCATGTTGATGAGTTAGCTTCTTTTTTAAGTGAATAAGTTGAGGTAAACTCGCTCTAGCTGCCTATAAGTTGTTCAAAAGACGATAATAGAAGCCCACTTTAATGAGTGGGCTTGGAATGAGTTGGCTTATGCGTTGCTTGAATGAGCCGCTTGCTCAAATGGCCAACAAACCAGATAAGTGCACTGGCAGATTTTATTCGCTGTCACCCATAGCGCTCATCTTTAGGCCAGCTGAAGCTGTTCAAATTCGGTCCCGACGAATTTGTGATAGTGCAGATTTGCTTACTCTTGAATAGCGTTCATGTTATTTCTCTTAAAATCAGCCCCACAATCTCCAAGCTAGCCCAGATGCTCGTGATGTCGCTTGTTTGCTGGCTTTTTCAAATATCATTGCCGTGCCTAAGCAATAGAAATGGTTTTTGGCGCGGGTGATGGCGGTGTAAAGCAGTTCTTTACTGAGTAGTTGCCATTGGGCGGAGCTTGGTTTATGTGGCAATACAAAGCTGACTTTATCAAACTCGCTGCCTTGGCTTTTATGTACTGTCATGGCGTAGCAAGTGTCGTGGCTTGGTAAGCGTGCGGGCAATACTTTAAGCAGGCTGCCATCGGCCATGACAAAGTGGGCCATTAAGCGGCTTGGCTTAGTGCTGTCTTGCAAGATTAAACCAATGTCGCCATTAAATAAGCCTAAGTTGTAATCGTTACTTTGAATAATGATCGGTCGGCCTAAATAGAACTCATTTTGAGGAGTAATCAGTTTGGCGTGTTTAAGGCTGTCGGTGATGGCGATGTTCATGCCCTCAACCCCAAATTCACCTGCCCGCATGGCACACAAGACTCGATATTGATTAAAGCTGTCGATGATGGTTTGTTCAGCATGCGGCAGTGTTATGGCGCTGTCTTGCCGATCCGCTTGATCGATAATGGCCTGTTGATTCTGTAGTACCAAATTAAGGTAGTCACCATAAGCGTGTACCGATAATGCCAATAATGCTTGTTTACCTGTGTTATCTCCCTGGGCATTATGCTGATGTTCAAACCAATTCAATTCAGCATGATTATCTTGCCATACTTGGCGAATCGCATGCACATTTGATTGATTAACCGCATTGGCCAATAACCCAATACCTGCATCACCTTTAAAACGATGGCTGTGCATCAACATACACAAACTGTCACCAATTTTAGGCTGTTGATGAATAAACTGACTGACATCTTGTTGGGTTAATTGCTCAATGAGCTTTGCCTGTGCGGCGCTGTAACGCATTGACCATGGTGATGTTTGTTGCGGGTTAGCTTGTTTTAAGCCAACACAAATATCCGCGAGCACTGCGCCAGCTTCTACGGATGCGAGTTGATCTTGGTCGCCTAACAATATTAAGCGGCCATGAGACGGTAGGGCGCTGAGTAATTTATACATCATGGGTAAGTCGACCATCGACGCTTCATCGACCACCAGTAAATCTAAGCGCAACGGATTATCCTGATGGTGCCTAAATTGATATGAGTTTGGGATAACCCCCAATAGTCGATGCAATGTTGAGGCTTCTTCTGGTATTTGTTTTAGCGAATCTGTTAATACTTTCGCCAATGCTGGGTCGCTGACTTGAGTTAGCTGTTGCAGTAATCGATGTTTAGATGCCTTGATAGACTCACTTAGCCTTGCTGCCGCTTTACCTGTAGGCGCGACTAAACGGATTGTTAGCGGCGATTGGGTTAACAGTAACAATAATAGCTTGGTTACTGTGGTGGTTTTACCGGTTCCTGGGCCGCCAGTGATCACTGCTAATGCTTTGGCCAACGCTGTGGCCGTGGCAATTTTTTGCCAATTAAACTGGCTGCTATTGCTGTCTTCTGCGGTAAATAAGCATTCAATCAGTTGCGGCAGATTACTGTTAGCTAGGTCGATTTCAATTTGTTGATTGGCTAACTGGGTCAACTTAGCCGCCACTTGAGTTTCAAAGAAGTGGTATTTATTTAAATATAAGCGCCCATGTTCAAAAATCATCGGTTTGTTGTCACCGGGCTGGCCGACGGCATCAAATAGCACGATTTGTTCAATCAATTGTTGATGGTTAAGTTCAATCCGACAATTGATTTCAGCGTTGCCGCGGCTGTCCTCTGCCATGGGATTGGTTAAATCAATTTGCTCGATGACTAAACAACTGTGCTGATTAGACAATTGCTGACTGAGCATGGCGCAAACAAGCAAGAACAGTTGCGGCTGCTCGTTTATTGCGGGATCGTTATTGATGGTTTCAATATTGGCCAGCTCTAAAGCAAAATGACGATCGAGTGCGGTAATGAGCCGCTGTTCTTGCCAAAGGTGCAATAACTCAGTGATTGGATGGGTGAGTATTAGCATGATGACGTCTCCGGCGCACGATTGTCTGTATTACCTGTAAATAAGCGGTCGAGTTGTTCGATTAATGCTTGCGGTGGTTTGTCATAAAATACCCCCGCGCCAGGATGCTCAGGATGCATGCCACGTAAAAACAGGTAATAGCAGCCGCCAATATGTTGCTGATAATTGTAGTTTGGTAATCTAAGCGATAAGTAACGATGCAACGCCAAGGTATACAAGATGTATTGCAAATTATAGCGATGAGCATCAATGGCTTTAGCCATGGCTGAGCGAGTGTAGTCGCTATAGTTATCACCCAAATGGTTGGACTTATAATCGGCAATATAAAATTGGCCTTGGTGCTCGAAGGTTAAATCGATAAAGCCTTTTAACATGCCTTTTAAGGTATCAAAGTCGAGTCCGGCGACATAACCGTGTTGCTGCAAAATATGATTTAATTGCGACGCTTGTAAGGTTGAAATAGGCAAATAAAACTCCATTTCGACCATTTTTTGCTTGATGCCTAATTGGCTTAATGTCAGTGATGTGTCCTCTGACAATGTCTCGATAAACAGCGGCGCTGCCAATATTTGCTGATACCAGTCCATTAACGGCTGTTGCCACAGGGCTTCGTCAAATCCATATTGTTTCATGGCTTTCGTTAGCGCAGGTGTCAGTTCAGTGTCTGCTTGGGTAAAATCAAACAGCTCTAACACTAAATGCATAAAACTACCGGCGTTGGCGCCACGTTCAAAGGTAAAGCGATCAAGTACGGGTTCGCTGGTGAGCTCATCTTGTAACTGTAATTGGATTAACTCATCGGTGAAATCTTCATCGTCGGCACCGGGCGCGACTCTCTCGTGAGGCAGATGTTTCACTAAGCCAGAATAACTGCCCACGCGCCATGCAAGGCTCTGTACTCGAGTGACTTTTTTGGCCGCTAGCGGCTCATTATTGTCGTGGATATCGGCGAGCACAGAATCGTCAATATCGTTGCTTAAGCATTCCACACTCATCGCTGGTAAGGTGGCAATTGCATTCACTTTGGCTTGAATAAGGGCAAAGTCAGTTTTCTTGTCGGTAATGCCCAACAGATAACCGATGCCTGTTTCAGGTAATTGGCTGCTGATCCCCGCTTTTAACTGACGGCTTTGGTTGGCAATATACAAATAACACACGTAAACCGGCCGCGTTAGCGCCACATACAGTAGGCGTAAATCTTCAGCGAGGGTTTCTTGTTTGAGTTGTTCCCAGCCTTCGTCGGTGGCGTCGATATCCCAAATGAGCTGCTCATTTTTATGGTACATCATAGGTGCAGGGCGTTTTTTATTGCCACGGGCTAGGCTGACAAACGGCACAAAACATACCGGATATTCTAAGCCCTTACTTTTATGAATAGTGACAATTTGCACTAAGTTCTGTTCGCTTTCTAAGCGCAGTTGCTGCTCATCACCACCGTTGTTACCAATCAGTTGTTGCTCGTACCAATTGATAAGCGCGCTGCTACCATCGAGCTCAGTGGCCTTTTGCTGCAGTAATTCGGCTAAATGCCTAAAGTCGGTTAAGCGTCGTTCACCAGAGGCTTTAAGATCTGCTGCGTTGTCGTCATCAACATCATTAAAGCTATTGTCACTATTGTTGTCACTATTGCTGCTATAAGTGCTATCACTGTGAGCATTAGCGTTATGTTCATTAACACTATTGATGTCAGCCGTGACAGATTGCGACAGATAACGATGGATCAGTTTTGTTTCGCTGGCAAAGTTAAGCAGCGCAGGCATAACGCCGCGTTGTTGCCACAACTGATGCCAATGAGTGAATTGATCTAATACCTGTTGGCGTTGTTCTTCATCTTGGTTAAATTGATGGATCCGTTGGGCATTAAACCCGACAAGCTCAGTGGCCAGTGCGGCGCGGATAGCGCGTTCATCTTTAGGCGTGGCTAAGGCATACAATAAAATAGCCATTTCACGGGCTTCAATGGTGTTAAACACACTGTCTCGGCTTAAAAATACTGCACCAATTTTACGTGCTGATAATGCCGCTTTCATCACGGCGGCTTCGTTACGGTCGCGCACTAATATGGCTATGTCTTTGGCGATAAGCGCTTTACCTTCCTGCTCAAGGTTGGTATTCACTCGGCATAACCCTTGTTGCGCTTCGGTGAGTAAGCGCTTTATTTCGCTGGCAGCATCTGCGGCCAAGCGTTGTCTTGCGCTGGTTTTATTGAGGCCATTAACATCGTCTTCGGCTAATAATCGGATCCGCAGAGCGGCAGGATTGGTTGTGGCTTCACTCAGGTTTTTATTGGCTGCCGATGATGGGGTTTTAACAATATCATAGGGAATAGCTTGGCTAATAAACGGGTCTTGGTGCTGGCTGAACAGCTGATTAACCCCATTGACTAATTGAGTCGATGAGCGGTAATTGGTGTCAAGATTATAATGGGCCTGTGTTTGTTGGCGCGCGGCAATATAGGTATAAATGTCGGCACCACGAAAAGCATAAATCGCCTGCTTAGGATCGCCAATCATTAATAAGCTCAGCTGACCTTTACTGGCGTCGTTAGCTTTGTTGTCATTACTATTGTCTTCATTAGCTGGGCTGTGCACAGTGGTCGCTGTGGTTAAGTCCAGTTGCGATGCTAGCGGCTGTTGATATACCTGATTAAAAATGGTGAATTGCAGAGGGTCGGTGTCTTGGAATTCATCAATTAATGCGACCGGAAAACGCTTAGCAATAGCATGGGCTAGGGTGATCGGGTTTTGGCTGAGCGCCATGGCTAAGCTGAGTAATAGGTCATCGGGTGTCATTAAATTACGTTGCTGTTTTTGGCCAGCAAAGCGTTGACGAATCCCCTCGCGGGCGCGTACTAAAAAAGACGGAATAAGCTGATTAATTAACTCAAGCAAGCGCTCGATATGATCCAGCAACGGCGCTTCAGCAGCAGTGGGAATAACGCCCCCTTTATTGAGTTTAAGCTCGGATAATGCCAATTGCTCCAGCGCTTTTATTGGCGGTAATCCTTGGCCAAATTTTACCCAGTTACTAATACTATCAAACAGTTGACTTAGTTTAGGGTAGCCGTCGGCGCCTTTACCAAAACGTTGACCGTTTAATGGTAGCGATTGCAATAATTCAAGAGTGCTGTCGTGCAGGCTTTGCCACAATAAGGTAAAGCGGCTGATGCTTTGGCTTAGCTGCTGTTGTAGGGTTTCAAAGGCCAGCGGTTGCTTTGACAACACAGCTTGGCTTGCACCTAATAGCGGGCGCAGCTTTTGTGCTAACACGTCTGGTTCAGCAAACACATCACTAATGGCTTGGGCTAAAAAGGGCGGTAATGGATAACAGACTTCACGCCAGAAATCGCGCACTGCATGGTGTAAAAACTCACTGTCGTCGAGGGTAAATTCGGACTCAAATAGCAGTGACGACTCAAATGCCATGTCTGACAATACGCGTTGGCAAAAGGCGTGAATGGTAAAAATGGCCGCTTCATCTAACGACTTTAACGCTAAGTCTAAGCGTCTTAACGCAATAGGACGTTCATCTTCCAAGGTGTCTTGGTAAAGCTGTTCAATAAACTCATCATTGACGGCTAAGCCTAAAAAGCGTTTAAACGCTAAGTTAATCCGTTTACGAATACGGTCTCTGAGTTCTTCTGTGGCAGCGTTGGTAAAGGTTACCACCAAAATTTGCTCACAACTTAATGGCGCTTTACCACCGTGGCCTAACAATAAGCGTAAGTATAAACCCGAAATGGTATAGGTTTTCCCCGTACCGGCACTGGCTTCAATTAAGCTGGAACCATTAAAAGGTAAGGTGAGGGCATTAAGCGGTGTCACGGTAATAGCGTCCATTAATGCTCTCCTGGTTTAGCTGCGTTGGCAATGAGTTGCGCTTGAATATCGACTGCGGCGCCACTGACAAAGGTGTCTAATTCTGCCAGTTTATCTTTGTGATACAGGCTTAACATCGGTTGCAGTAAATGGCTGGCTAATGCGCCAAATGTCGCTTCACTAAAGTCTTCTGGGAAATGGAATAAACGCTGGTTATGTGGATCGTGGCCTTCGCCGAATTGGTTTTGGCCGTCATCCCATTTTTGCTGGGCTTTGAGTAACTTTTCTTCATGGTCGCCATCGGTTTCAACATAGGCAAAAGCCGTTTTAGGCATAAAGCACAAGGGTTGAGTTTGCCCTTGAATGAAACCACTGATAAAGCGCAGGAGTTGCGCCTGCGCTTGTTCGGCGGTGATAGGCGCAAAGGCATGAAAATGACCAATGTCGAGTAAGTAACTAAATTGATTTTTACCCATGCCCGCGGTGGACGAATTGGCCATAGCGTTGATGCATAAATGGCGTAAGTACACCCGAATAAAATCGCGTCCGTGGGCAGCGCCAGGGCGGTAATTGACTAAGCCTTTAGGCAAAATATCGTCAATACGGCCGACAAGATTGACTCGCACTGTGGACGATTGGCTTGGATCTGCTCTTGCAGGTAAATCCTGCATCGGTAGATCAAAGTTAAGATCCACATTCAGCGTGTGCATGGTTTGTTGATCTTGTAAAAACTGCACCCGATTAATCAACGGCGATATATCGCGTAAATATTGATTAATTAACAAGTCGTCGAACGGCGCCATGGGCAATTCACCGCTGGTTTTGAGCTTGCTGAGTAATTCGTGATCTGGGCTGTCGAGTTGATGTTCAATGGCATTATCGAGCATGCGTGATTGCAATAAATAACGCTCGAGTGCATTTAAGCTAAACGGCTCGTCATTGTCATCGGCTTGAATATCCAGTGATAAATCAACTTTTAAACTGCGGTTGAAAAAGAATTGCGCAGGATTGCGATAAAAACGGATTAATGCCGACAATTCGAGTTCGACCACTTTAATGCCATCGCTATTGATGTGACTATGGGCGAACACTTCATCAGCCTGTTCGGCCGACAAGGGTAATGCTTGCTCAAAAAAGTGGTTGTTAATGGTCGCATTGGCGGCTGGCGGACACCATTGGGCATTAAAACTGTGTTGCAGTTTACTGACACTATCAGCCGATTGTGGCGTTTCTCGGAAAAGTTTAGCGTCAAACGGCTGCAAAGGTTGTGCTTGAATAAGCTGTGCCAGTACGGCTTTATCAGCATCATCAAGATTGATTTCTACTTGCTGTTCAAGCTGTTGCTGTAAGGATTGCGGTAGGTAGCTGAGTTGGCAATATTCGACCAATTCAGACACTAACATTGAGGCGATACGTTCGGCATTATCGCGCTCACTGTGGCCAATATAACTGATGTAAAGCTGCTCTCTGGCAGACAGTAATGCTTCTAAAAATAGGTAGCGGTCGTCTAATCGGCGCGAACGGTCGCCTTTTTCAGGCCCAAAATGAGCCATTAAATCAAACCCGACAGGATGTTGAATCCGCGGATAGACGCCGTCATTCATGCCCAGCAAGCACACCACTTTGAAGGGGATTGATCGCATTGGCATTAAAGTACAAAAATTCACGCTACCAGCAAGGTAACGCTGGCCGACTCGAGATTCAGTTAAGCGTTGATTAAACCACTGTTTTAGGACTTCAATATCGACTTGGCCTTGATGGCCGGCGCTTTCAAGCTCGGTATCTAGGGTGACTAATGCATCTCGAATGGCTTGGATTTGTTCACGCTCGTCATCTGTGGTGTCGTAGCAATCGGTGAGTAGCTGTTGTAATTGTTCAAGGCGCTCTGCGGTGCTGTAGTCATTGGCAAATAAAGTGAAATAGGTGTCGATGGTTTCTAAGAAATTGAGCAACTTACCTAATGCCTGAGATGACTGACCTTCAATGCCTTGCACCATTAAGGTATCGCGATAAATATCGGCATCGTCGTTAAAGGCGTAACCCAGTATTAAACGCTTAATGCCAAATGCCCATGAGTTTTGCGTAAAAGGCTGCACACCCAGTTGGCTTCGAGTGTGTTCACTGCGGCCCCAACGGACATTGGCATCATCTAACCAGCGGCGGATTAACGACAATTCGTCATCATCGAGTTGGAAACGACGCAAAATAGCCGGCACTTCTAAAATACCAATCATGTCAGTGAGGCCAAAGCGACTTTGATTGATATTTAACAGGCTTAAAAAGCTATTAATCAGCGGTGACTCTTGCGCTGCGCCCCTGTCGGCAATGGCGTAGGGAATGTAGTAATCGCCTTTATGCGGATTTTTGTCGGCAAAATACTGACTGTTGGCGGTGCCAAATACCGCATCAATATACGGCGCATAGGCCGCAACATCGGGCATCATGATCACTATGTCTTTAGGGCTTAAGTCGCTGTTGTTTGATAATAATTCTAAAAGATGATCATGTAAGGTTTCAACTTCACGCAAGGCACTGTGACAACTGCGTAAGGTAATAGAGTCATCACTTGGCAATAAGGTGCGGCGAGCATCAATATCTTGATACAAACTGGCATTTGGCCCTAATGGTTGACCGAGTGTTTCCATTTGTAAAATGTCGTATTGTACCCCGTGCAGCAGATTATTCGGCTCAGGTTCAACATAACAGTCGTAACCAAAATCGGTGTGCTCTGGCGGTAACGACAGTAATAAATCCAGTAGTTCACGGCCCATTTGACCATTATTGGCCAGTATAGGATTACCTACTTCTAGCTTGTCTTCCCAGTCTTGGTCGAGTTGTTTTTTATTGGCATATTGCAACGCCATGCGGGCACGGGTTTTCGGCTCAATAATATCACCCCAATAATGCTGGCAAGGGCTGAGAGACAGCATAATCACATCAATGCGACTGGCTAAATGGTACAGCACATCGAGGGTTTGTGGCGGCATGGATGAAATACCAAACACGTATAATCGAGCCGGCAACATGGATAAGTCAGTATCTGGATTAGCCAAGGTTGCAATTAAATCGGCATGTAAATTGGCGCGATGATAATGACTTGCGTGTAAATGATGTTGGTTATAATCGATTAATGCTCGCCACAGGATCGCTTGCCATTGCTGGTTTTCATCTAACGTTAAGCGATTGTCTAGGCTCGATAATGGCTGATTTTGCTCCCACGCTAAAATCCACTCGGGACGATAAACTAAGTATTGGTCAAAAATATCGGCAATGCGGCCACACAATTGAAATAGCTTAATCGCGTCATGTGACTGATTGAGCTGCAATATGGCGTGGGTGTTTGCTGTATGAATATCAGTACCAGTATTCGCATCGATATCTGTATCAGTAATATCACTTGGAGAATCAACTTGAGGTGATAAGTACTGTTTGAGCGGGCTAAAGTCTGGGTTATCTAGCAGACTTGGCAATAAGTCCATTAATTTCCACGTCATTGCCGCTTTGGTAAAGGCATTATCTTTTGGCACATCGGGCAGCAAGTCATGGCATAATTGCCAGGTAAAGCTCGAGGGTAGTGGGAACGATAATGCGGCGGCTATACCATTGTGTTTAGCGATTTCTAAACGCAGCCAAGTCGACATCCCCGGGCTTTGAACTAACACATGCTCACAGGCTAATAAACTGACGTTATCTAAGCGAATAGCCAATAGTTTGGCCAGTTGTTCAGATAACACTTCCATCTGATTAGATTGAATTAAAGTAAGCATGGGCGACCCGCTAATTTGAGATTAATTCATTCTATGGACTCTGCCGTAAATCATCAATCAAAACCGTTAATAATCAGGATGATTGCTGCTGTAGTGCACAAGATCAGTTGCGAAAGAGTCGCAGGCGCAAGCGACGATATAACTGGCTAAAATGTTGCTGTTGTTGCTGGATTTGCGACGCTGTCAGTGGTTGATATTTAAGAGCTACATAGGCACTGCTCAAGGCCGTAAAGTCCGCTGCCACTTGAGGAGCAAGGGCACCTAAATGTGCACTGACTGCCGCAGCGTAATCGGACGGTGCTTGGCCTTGTTGGCGGGCGATGCCTTTTTTGGCTAAGCGTTGGCAAATGATTTGATAGCGTTTATTGAGTGGGTCTTGTTGGCGAACGGTACTAAATAACCCAGCATAATAAGCAATAATCAGCGCGATAATGATAAAACTAAACATCATCAATAAGGCGATTTTAGTGCTGCTGACATCCCCCAATAGCTTGGCTAATACCTGTTGTTTTCGTTGTTCATCGAAACCTAATACCCACACGCTCCAGTAATAATCGACACTGGCAAACTGTTGGCGTAATTCATTTAACCATGGGTATTGCTTCATGTGCAGCGTGCTAAACGGGCTGTCTTGTAAGTAGCTGCTTTGGCTGTCAAAGGTGGCATCAAACCCATCGAGTACCCGTTGCGGGGCAATCATTGCGGTAGGATCAAAACGTTGCCAACCTTGGCCTTCTAACCACACTTCGGTCCAAGCATGCGCCATGTATTGATACACACTGTAATAGCCCGCTTTGGCATTGTATTCTCCGCCCTGATAACCGGTAACCATCCGCGTTGGTATGCCGCTGGCGCGAGCCATAAACACCAGCGCCGAGGCGTAGTGAGCACAAAATCCGGCACGGTTCTCAAATAAAAAGTCATCAATTTGCTGCTCACCAACACTCGGCGGACTTAAAGTGTAATAGTAGGCCTGCTCAGCAAAATAATTCATCATCGCATTAATGCGCGTCTGCGGATCTGGATAATCTTTGGCAAATTGTAAACCAAGCTCAAGGGTTTTTGGGTTGCTGTTGGGCGGTAATTCAAGGTTTAGCTGTTTGGTATTGCGATCGAGTTTTTTATCCATAATCTGATCGGGATATGAGGTCACTCGATAACTCATGCGCTGATCGACAGGCCTGAGTGAATACAAACGATAATCCGCTAATTCAACCACTTGATCATTATTGCTAAACGCTTCATCTAAGCCATACAACCATTTTTGATGACTGGGTTCGCTAATCACCACATAATCGATTTTGCTATTATTGCTGTTGGCAGCAGGGGCTTGGCGATCGGGTTTTTTAAAATATGCCTGCTGTTGAATTTGTTTGATACTTGGGTCTTGGCGCCATGTTTTACCATCGTAATTTTCCAGCACTAAGGTGCGCCAATATAAGTCTTGGTTTGCCGGTCCTAGGGTACTGCCATCTGGGTTGTCAAAACCGACGCGAAAGGCTAATTCTGCTGAACGAGTGAGCTTACTTATGTCACCAAAGGAGACTTCATCGGATAATCCAGTTTTGGCGGTTTTCATATTGGGCACTAACCATAAAGGCCCGAGCCTTGGGAACACCACAAACAGTAATATGGCTAATGGTAGGCTTTGTAAGATGATTTTTAGACTAAAACTGAGGTTAGCCGCTTTGTTGGATTTGTCTTGATAAACACTGATTAACACACCGGTATTGAGCACCGCAACGGCCAATAAGTGCAAGGTATCAAGCATGCTTTGTTGATCAAGCAAGGTGAGTCCAATAAGGAAATACCCTACTAATACAATCGCTTTTACATCTCTTAGTTGGCGCATTTCGATGTATTTTAACGCATAACCTAAAATTAATAAGTTAACCAAGGCATTGAGTAAACCGATTTCAGATGACACTAAAGCAAGGGTTATCGCGGCGCCAATCGCCAAAGAAGTTACCAGTAATTTCGGTGGCGCAGCGACTTTACCGAGAAAAATGCCTACTCGCCAAACAAAGCAAATCGCACAGATGCCGATGCTCCATAAGGTGGCTTGTTGATACAAGGGGCTAAGGATGGCGACATTAGTGACCAATAGCCAAAACAAGGTATTGCGACTAATAATGGCATCAAAGTTATCGGTCATAGTGATTTACCTACCGTTGAGGAAGTCACATCACTTGGGCTAAAATCTGGGTTCATATTGGCGGGCAAACGATAAGTTGCAATCATGGTTTGGCAAGCCACTCGGTGTGCTTCGCCTGTTTGCTGGCTGATAATATGCTCATCCAGAATCAAGCCAAATACTTGCTGAGTTTGGCTGAGTTTATCAACTTGCCAAGCTAACTTACTCAGTTTGTGTTCAATGTTATTGCCCGATGTGTTGGCCAAGGTTAACCAAACAGGTAATCCTTCAGGCTCTGCAAACTCTTTGGATAACATGCCTTTGTCTTGGGCCCATTGTTTCCATGCCACTTGTTTGAGTGATTCCCCCGGAATATAAGTGCGTAAGCCTTTGTAGTCATCAACGCCTGGGCGTAATTTACCGTGCTCATATTGGCTATCATTGTCACTTATGTGGCTTGCAAGCTCAATGTCACACATTTCTGGTTTAGCGAAAATAACATGATGAATATCTAAGTCTACATAGGACCATGCACAGCATAATCCTAACGGAAAATAGGACGAGACTTTGATCCGCCCAGGGGTTAATTGACCACGCTTAGCCCCTTCAAATGGCACGATAGCAATAGTTTGCTCGTGCATTTGTTTGACGCGGACATGGCGCTGATAGGTAAATTGCAAACAAATTTGCTGGTGGGTGGTATCGGGATTTTTCTGCCGAGTATGACCAGTTAACATGATGGGAAATGGCATGCTGTCGCCAGCATAGCATTGTGGCGGCGTGACTGGATTAAAGGTTAACCCAGCGAGGTTTTTATAGCTGTATATGATGCAGGTATGAAACACACTGGCGAGTAATAAGCTTAAGCCAATCACCAAGTTATTTTGATAATTGGTGCCAAATAAATACAGTAAAACAATGAGTCCAATCCACACCAAGCCAAAACCACTGGGAAGAATAAAAATACCTTTGTGGCTGAGGGTAATTTGCTTTTGTGCTGGTAGGCGCTTACTTATCCACCTTGACCAGCGCTGGTTTAACGATGCTGGAATTAAACGACGCAACCGTGACGGCTTGATAGCACCATTGGCATAGGTTGGCGAAGAGTGCTTTTTTGCTGTCGTCGATTTAGCCATGGGTATCTGCGCCGTTAACGTATTGGGTTAACACTAGCGAGGATAGTGTCAGACAATGCTTCGCCTTGAAATTGACTACTGCTGCGAATGCGATGTTCTGCTACTGAGGCAAATACCGCTTGAATATCTTCAGGGACTACGTACTGGCGTTGATTGATAAAAGCCCATGCTTTAGCAGCTTGAAGCAGAGCAATACTGGCGCGTGGCGATAAACCGTTAGCGGTATTGTGTTGCCGAGAAAAATCGACCAAGGCAATTAAGTAATTTAGTACCGCATCAGATGCCGACACTTGCGCCACTTGTTGTTGCAGTAGCATTAGCTCTTGCGGGGTTAAGCATTGTGATAATGAAGCCGGTTTATTCGCTTGAGTGCGCGATTTTAACATGGCTAATTCCGCTTCTGCGCTAGGGTAGCCGATGGAAATTCGCATCATAAATCGATCAAGTTGCGACTCTGGTAAGGGGAAGGTGCCGGCTTGATCAACTGGGTTTTGGGTCGCAATAACAAAAAACGGTGAGTTCAGTTGATGGGTTATGCCATCGATAGTAATTTGTTGTTCTGCCATGGCTTCAAGTAAAGCACTTTGGGTTTTCGGGCTAGCGCGGTTAATTTCATCGGCCAACAACATTTGATTAAACACTGGGCCTTTGTGAAATATAAACTGTTGCTGCTCTTTACTGTAGATGGATACACCAAGAATATCAGCCGGTAACATGTCACTGGTAAATTGAATACGCTGGTAACTCATGCCTAAACTGTTGGCAATACCCTGGGATAAACTGGTTTTACCCATGCCGGGCAAGTCTTCAATCAGTAAATGGCCTTTGGCGAGGATACAAGCGACAGCAAGTTTTATTTGCTCTGGCTTACCGAGCAGAACTTGGCTGAGTTGAGCGAGTAATGTTTGAATATTTGATTGCGACACGAAAACTCCAACTTGTCTGCAATAAACCCTTATTGGTTTATTGTCGAAAGGGTTTATTGTGGGTTACGGTTTGTCGTTCAGTATTTGATCACTATCCTTGCCATTCGGGCTTATGATTACTGTGCGTTAATGGTGATAGGTGACCATTGTGATTAGCATCAATCACCACCAAGCGCTTCAACATCTATGATGCCAGCACAATACCTATATCATAGGTTATCTTGTGAACCCATGTTAGCAAAATACACCAATATTGAATGGCGATTATTGCGTCAAACCAGAGCTAAAACGGGTCACGATTTATCATTGCTAGTAACGATAGCTAAGCTCTTTACGACTAAACATACCGTCTTTAGATGATTTATTCTGTTGGAATATCATGCGATAGCTCAGTACTGCTTGAACATATTCCCGAGTTTCAGTGTACGGAATTGTTTCAATGAAGCTCATTACATCTAGGCGACCATTGGAGTCTTTTAACCAGCGTTTAACACTGCCTGGGCCAGCATTATAAGCCGCAGTTGCGAGTACTCTATTTTGATCAAATTGTTTAAGTAATTCACTGTAATACGCACTGCCCAGCATAATGTTCACTTTCGGGTCGTATAGGTCTTTTACGTTATTAAAAGGGATTTTATTTCTTTTAGCCGTTTGTTTGGCCGTAGCTGGCATTAACTGCATTAAACCTCTGGCTCCTACACCTGAGGTTGCATAGAGATAAAAGGCACTTTCGCGACGAGAAATAGCACGAATTTCATCAATATTAACGGAGAATTTTTTACTGGCGTTAACGAACTCATCGTTAGCCGCTTCCGGAAAGCGCAGTGCCAGTGAATCCCATAACTTACCTTGAATACTTGATTCAACGCTCAATGCATGCCAACCGTTTTTTAAGGCTAACAAACCGTATTGTGCCGTCATGTCACTGTTATGGCGGCGCATTAAATACAACCACTCATTACGAGCATCAATTTGCTTATCTAAAGCCATTAATTCAATCACGCGAGCAAGGCCGGGATCTTGATTTAACTTAGCTTGCAATTCTGGATTGGGTGCTAAGTTATTATTATTCATCGCCAAAGGTTTACCGAGCGCTTCTGCGGCATTAAAACCGTAAAAGTTACGTTCGCCACTTAAGGTCAACTGCAGTTGTGTTGCACGGGTTTTGTCATGGCTAGAGGTCATCTTAGCTTGCCAATATTGCCAACGAGGATCAGCTTTACCTTGGTCGCTTAATAAGGCTAAATACTTCTCTACTGTCGCAAAGTCCTGTTGACGAATGGCCCAGCGTAAGCGCATTTCATATAAATCATCAGACTTGAGTAATGGCAACATGGTGTCAATGTGTGACACTAATTTATCGTCTTGCTTTATCAGTGCTCGGCGAACTAAATAGCGATTAAGTTGGCGTCCGCCAAAGTCACTGAATCGATCTAATTTTTGATATTTTACATACAGTTTAATTGCTTGATGTAAATCCTTGTAGGCCAGTTTACGCAATCCGGCATCAACAATATCACCTATGATAGGTTTTGAGCTGGCAAATTTTTTCATGTGCCGTAAGCTATTTGGGTCGCGATACACTGACAATAATAGTTTGGCTTCGTCATCATGTTGGGTGATTTTTTGAGACAAATAGTTGAGTAAACTGGATTGGCCAGCGTCGAAACTAAGTAGCATGCGGGCCCAGATAAGTTCTTGAGTGCGATAGCCCGCTTTAGTCCATTGATTAATCACCGCATCACATTCTTTAGGACGTGAATAGCCATAAACCCATATGCGTTCTACACCTTTGTATGCCATCTCTTTATTACCCGCATCAAGTTGTGCTTGGTAGTAATAACATTGCAGACGGATATCATTAGGCGTGTCTGGTGATATCACCAGAAAGTCTTGCCAACGTTGTTTTTTACCTGCGTTAAGCAGATAGCGATAACGGGCATTATTGTACAGCGGTGTAGTATCAAATTTGTTGATAGCATTGAGTGCTATGCTACCTGGAGACTGCACTATGCTGTCGATGGTTGCGTGGTAGTCGAGGTAAACCGTTAATGGATAATCGGCTAATTTTTTGCGTAATGCTTGATACTTATCCAGCTGGTTTTTATCTAGTGCTTGGCGAGCATCAAGATAGCGTTGCTGTTGTGAGGTCAGCGCATTAGCTTGGCTTATAAAGGCCAATGATGTACTGAATAATAATGCGCTAGCCATTAACATGTTTGCCCAAGTGTTACGCATTTAAATAAGGATCTCCGCCACAGTAATTTATTTCCTAAAAAGAATGGGTGATTAATGCTTTTGCTAAACAGTCGTTGTACGTTGTTAAATCACTATTAGTCTTATTGATTAAATAAAGATTAATTATTACTTATTATTGCAATTCACTATCACTAGTGTGTTTTTCGACTGATTCATCTAGTGCCCGGTTGAGCAATTGTTTATCTAACTGCTTGCTGGTATCGACACCTAATTGCTGCATGTAATGTGCTTGTCTAATGACATTGCCTTTACCTGAGGATAATTTTGCCATGGCACTTTGATAGCTTTTGTCTGCAGTGTCTAAGGCCCGGCCAAGCTTTTCCATGTCTTCAAGGTAACCGCATAATTTATCGTAAATACGACTGGCTTGCTTAGCGATATTTTGCGCATTTTGGTTTTGGTACTCATAACGCCATATATTGTTGATGGTGCGCAAAGCTACTAATAAGTTGGTTGGACTCACCAGCATAATATTTTGCTCTAAGGCAAAGTTAACTAGGCTTGGATCATATTCAATGGCCAGTAAAAATGCTGGCTCAATCGGAATGAACATTAGTACATAGTCCAAACTCTTCAGCCCATGCAGCTTATGATAATCTTTTTGGCCAAGACCCTTAATATGTTGTCTAATTGATAACGCATGTTCTTTTATTGCTTGGTCGCGAATGTCTTTATCTTCGCTATTAAAGTAACGCTCATAGCTGACCAGCGACATTTTCGCATCAATTACCACGTCTTTTTGCTCAGGCAAATGCACGATAACATCGGGTTTAAAACGCTTGCCATTATCGTCTTTTAAATCTTGCTGTGTTTGATACTCATGGCCTTCGCGTAAACCACTTTCTTGTAATACGCGTTCTAAAATCACTTCGCCCCAATTACCTTGCTGCTTATTGTCACCTTTAAGCGCTTTGGTCAGGTTAATGGCATCTTGGCTCATTTTTAAGTTGAGATCGCGCAAATTGTCTAATTGATGCTTTAACGCGCTACGCTCAGATTGCTCATGGGTGTACGACTCTTGAATTTGACGTCGAAAGCCTTCTAATTGTTGTTTCAGCGGCCCGATAACACCGTCTATTTGCGAGACATTTTGTTGTTTAAAGTTTTCACTGCGTTCTTCGAAAATTCGATTTGCCAGGTTTTCAAATTGCAGTTTAAGGCGTTCTTCAGCCGATTCGAGTAAGGCTATTTTATCTTGTAATGATTTTTGCTCAGTTTCAGCTTTGACTAGAATCGTTTGTTGCACTGCATTCGATTTCGCTAAATTGAGCTGTGATTCCATTAAACGATGTTGAATATCAACCATTTGTTGTTCAACAAGACTAACCCGATCTGCTTTGGTTTCTGCGCTAGACAGTTGGCCAATCAGATCTTCAATTTTACTTTGCAGATGATTACTGTGATCAATTTTATCATCGAGATTATCTTGTAATCTGGACATTTCAATTTGGACTTCATTGAGTTGTTGAAGCGTTTGCTGTTCATGTTGAAGCTTAAGTTGCTCCCATCGTTTACGAGTTAATCGTTGATTGATTAGGGCGCCAATGAGAAAGGCAACAAACGCGACAGCAATCAAAGCTGCAATTTGAGGAGGAGTTAACGACACTGCAAAAGGCATAACAAAAACCGATAGAAAATAATGGTTAAGGGTCGCACGGCTAATAATCCGCTGCAAGAGGTAAACTGAGGATTTAATCAAATATTATTGTTAATGATTAAATTTAAACCTAACCCTTATATAGGTTCGTATAGCATTTACAGTGACACCATTTTGGCAATCGATAAAGGTTGACGGCCTTTTGGTTTTTTTTAGTCATGTTCTGAAATAAAAATAGGTTTTTACCTGTCTATTGAGATAAGTATGGCAGATTATGGTAATACTTTGCTGTCGAAAAATATTTTATTGAGGTGATTTATGACCGGTAAAAAACGCTTTACTCAAGGCATACAACAACGTGCGGCTTGGCATATTCCTGATAACCAAGTGACTCCCGAATCGGTATTTAATGATCGCCGTAACATTATCAAAGCACTTGGGTTAGGAGCGTTGGGAGCCAGTTTGCCTGGTCAAGTTCAAGCCGGTATTTTTGATTTATTTGGCGAGCAAAAAGCGCAACATCCTTTTGTGACTCAAGGTCTGCAATATACAACTCCCGCTAAGTTTGTGTTATCCAATCCGAAAACCCCAGAAGATAAAGTGACTCGTCATAATAACTTCTATGAATTTGGTACCAGTAAATCCGATCCCTATGACAATGGGCAAAACTTTAAGGTTGATCCTTGGACACTGACCATTGATGGCTTGGTTGATAAGCCGATTACCTTAGACCTTAATGAGTTGACGACCCGTTTCGCTCTTGAAGAGCGCACTTATCGTTTACGCTGTGTTGAGGCTTGGTCGATGGTGATACCTTGGGTGGGCTTTTCGTTAGCCAGTTTACTTAAACAAGCTGGGGTGCAAAGTAACGCGACTCACGTTGCTTTTGAGACCTTGTTTGATCCGGAGCAAATGCCCGGACAAAAGAGTCGCTTAATGGGTGGTGGGATCCATTATCCCTATGTTGAAGGCTTAACGCTTGCAGAGGCAATGAATGACTTATCGTTTTTAGCCGTCGGTTTATATGGTAAAACCTTGCCGCCACAAAATGGCGCACCTATCCGCTTAGTCGTGCCTTGGAAATACGGTTTTAAGAGCATTAAATCAGTAGTGAGAATCCGCGTGATGGATAAGCAGCCACCAACGAGTTGGAATCAATTAGCTTCGAGTGAGTATGGTTTTTATGCCAATGTCAATCCAGAGGTTGATCATCCACGTTGGTCACAAGCATCTGAGCGCAGTATTGGGGAGGGTGGACTTTTCTCCGCGAAACGTATTCCGACGCAAATGTTCAATGGTTATGGCGATTCAGTCGCCGAGCTGTATAAAAATATCGACCTGAGGAAGTTTTACTAATGCGCATAAGTGCTCGGGGGCTGTTTTGGCTAAAGGTGTTGTTACATATTAGCTTTTTATTGCCAGCCTTTTATCTCGTGGCGCTAGTGTTAACTGACAATGCGGGCGGCGATCCTGTGCAGTATATTATTCATTATACGGGCATGGGAGCGCTTAATAGCTTGTTAGCTACTTTGCTTATTTCACCTATCGCTAAACGTTTTAAGATAGCCGCGCTAATCCAAACTCGCCGCTTGGTGGGCTTGTATGTGTGTGCCTATGCACTGTTACATATTAGTGCTTTTATCAGTTTAGACTTACTGTTTGCGTGGGGATTATTGTTTGAAGAGGTGATTAAGCGGCCTTATATTTTAGTTGGCGCAGCGGCATTACTAATCATTTTATTACTGGCGCTAACGTCACCTAATAGCATCAAACGCCGCATGGGAAAGCGCTGGCAGTCATTACATAATTGGATTTATCTGGCTGCGATTTTGGCACCTATCCATTTTTATTGGTCGGTAAAGTCTGAAATTATTGAGCCGAGTATTTATATTGTGCTGTTTGCGGCGTTATTGCTGTACCGTAAAGATACTATTTATAAATGGATTAAACCGAAAAAATAAGCTTATTTTTTATTAACTAACGTCTCAATTTTTGATTGAGGCCGTTAGTTGAAAAGGCGGCAAACACAGTAAATACCATCACAGACAGCATAATAATGGCCAATCTTAACCAAGGTTGTTGCAGTGCAATGCGCATATCAATAAAATTAAATGCGCTGACCGACCAGACAAATACTACGCTTACCAGTAAACCTATCTTGAGTAATGTGTGGGTAAATGAATGCCGAATAAGCATGAGTAATGGTAAGGTCATGGCAATAATGGCTAAGACGTGCTGATCAAAACGTAAAAAATGCGCGCCTAATAACAGGTAAGCTAAACTAATTATGGTTACTCGCCACCACATACCATTCTTCCTCATTAATACGCCACAACGAATGCCAATAGTGCCACTACAAAAGTGTTATAAGTGTGTATATCGTTGGCGATGAATAATGCAGCATAGCGTTAAATGATGGCTGATTGTTGGCTGTGGTTCACAAATTACTTATTTGTCAGCTTAATGATTCTCGATAATCAGTGATTAACTTAGGGTTATTTCAAGGGTATTATTTATCGGCGCGATGATTAGCTAGGCGCAGGCTTAAATTACAATTTGAGCGCCAGTATTAACCTTGCTTCACCAGGGGAAAAATAATCACTTTCGTTAGTCAGAATAATAAATTCCATTGATTGATATAAAGACAAAGCGACAAGATTGTTAGGCGCAACTGTGAGTAATAAACGTTTAATTGCCCCATTGGATTCACCGCGGGCAGTAGCGATAGCGTGATTGATTAGTCCACGAGCAATTCCTTTACCACGAGCTTGTGTTGCAACGGCCAATGATAAAATCCAAGCATCACCAGTTTGAGCGTTCGACTCAACCCATAATAAATAGCCTAATAATGAGCTATCCTGTTTGGCAACTAATAGTCCTTTAGGCCAGCAATCAAAAGCTTGTCTAAAGAAAAAGGCAGGGTAACAAGGTTCACCAAATATCGTCTTTTCAAGTTGATGGATATCAGCTAAATCAGTTTTTTGGGCGAAATGGATCGGCAGTTGATCAAGAGGCAAAATATAATATCCTTATTATCTAACTTAGATTAGCGATGACTGATAAAGTGATTTTAGTGATTATCTCTTATGGATACAAAGCACTTATTAGCAAGATTAATACAATAGCATTAATCTCACTATCAATAAGCTACAAATGATTGTTGAATTAAGGTAAACACCACAGGAGTGTTGGCAATGAAGGCATATATGGCTGTAGGGTTACTCAGCTTCACATTAATCATAAGTGGTGCCAGCAGGGCACAAGAAACTGAACATGATATCGATTGCGATGCAGCAATGAGTACGGTTGATATTAATCAATGCGCTAGACAGGAATTTGAAGTGGCGCAAGTTAGGTTAGATGAATATATTGCTAAGGCTAGTGACACTTTTCATGATGATCCTGTAGTGCTTGAAGCACTCCAGCTATCGCAAAGAGACTGGCTGACTTATCGAGAGTCTTATTGCCATGCGATATACCAATTATGGCGAGATGGCACAATAAGAGGGGTTATGTATCAAGGATGTATGCTGCAACTTACTGTGCAGCGTACTCATAATATTTGGCAAAACTATTTAACCTACATGGATTCAAGTGAACCTATATTACCCGAGCCACAATGATGACTTTCATTGATCTCTTACTCATTGTATTGGCTCAGTATAGGATTATTTACTCGCTGCTTCCAAACTGACTATTTTAGCCCAAATTTGTTCCGATTCAGCCGTCAGTAAAGAGTAGGTTTTAATATCGCCTTTTCGCTGCGCTTGCATGGCTTGCTCTAGTATTGCATCGTAGCTTTTGCGCAATTTTTTTACTGGATCTGGCTTTAAAAATGAAAACATTATAGTGCTCTTTGTGATGACGATTGTTATTAAATACGAAGCGACTGAGGTTTCAGCTCAATGTGAATAAGGTTTTTGTCTATTTTAGCATTTATTCAAATATGCTTGGTTGTTTGGCCTATTGATAAAATCAAAAGACTGGGTAAACCGCTTGCCATTATTTAGTCGACAAAGAAGGTTTACAGACTATTTTTCGTAAGATAACCAATTAATATCATGAAAAATAATCGGTGCAAGGGAGATTTTTTGCATGACTCATTGCGTTGTCATCACACCTTTATTGATTAGATTTCAAATGACGCTTGCTTTGATGTGGCTTTTTTTAATGAAGATAATATTTTTTGCTCACCTTGTAATAAATCCGCCATTGATGCTCGGGCCTTGATCCGCGTATAAAGCGCTGAAAGATTCGGCCAACGCTGTGCATCTAGTTGCTCTCCTGCGTGCTCCATATTGACCATTTGAGAAGCAAACGCTAAATCGGCGAGGCTTAAGGTGTGTGCCACAAAGAATTTAGCATTACCTAAGGTGTGTTCTAAGTAATCAAAGTGGATGGGGAGTTTTTCATTTAAGGCTGACATTACCGAAGGTTCATCGCAAAGATGGCCCATACTGGGATTAATTATACGCTGTTGAAATAGGGTAAAGGTGACCAGTGGGGCCAACTCATAATCAGCATATTTTTCTAACCAACGTACCTTGGCATGTTGCTCTGCGGTTTGTCCTAGTAAAGGAGTAAGCTCACAATATTTATCTTCAAGGTATTGGCAGATCACGCTTGAATCAGCCAAGGTTAAGTCACCATCCTTCATAGCTGGAATACGCCCCAGAGGATTGAGTTTTTTAAACCAAGCCGGTTGGTCAAAAGGCAATACAATGACCAACTGATAATCGAGCTGTTTTTCGGCCAGACATAAACGCAGTTTACGTACATAAGGAGAAAGTGGCACGCCATAGACAATTAGGCTCATTATAGATCCTTGTTAGTTAACAAATTCATAAGCTAGGTAGGTTAATTACTAGTGAGCAGCCATCACGATTTCATTTAGCGTAATGCAAATATCGCTGGCTGATTGAACCTCACAGCATGATCCTGCTAAAGATGTAATGGATCATGCTGTGTCGGTCAGGGGCTATTACTGACGTCTAATAAACGATTCAATATAAGCCGGAGTCCGTGCATTTAAAATAGGATCCGCTGACGGTGTAATCCCTTTTGGTAACAACACAGGGTTAAAAATACCATTGCCACATGTTTGGATCGTTGATTCGTTATCTCTTTCGCCGTTAATGATAACTTGGCCAACTAATAAACGCTGTCTGTCTTCAGGCCAAAGTACCGTTGGGTTATTAATTTCATCATCTTTTTCTGCAAGCTTAATGAATAAATTCCAGACTGCGGGTTGATGTTTAATTCGTGTTAATAACTCTTCTTTTAAAAAGTCATCTGGAAGCTCTGCAAGTTGAGCTTGAGATAAATTAACGACGCCGTCTGCAGGTTCAAAAATCCAACGACCAGGAACTATGTCGTTATTTTTGGTTGTGAATAGGAAGCTATTAACACCGAAATACGGGCTATTGGCAAAACTTGCACTGGGTGGCAACTGTTTAACGAAGTCAAAAAATGCCTTGGCATCAGGTTTGTTATCGATTAACCATTGTTTGCCTTCAGGCCCTTGTTTTACTTTAACTTGAAAAGTAAAAAAATCATCTAGGTTACCAGCAAAAAATACCGGTGAGTTTGTGGTGACAAAATTGAGATTTTCTTTGTCACCATCAATTTTAAGTGACATAAAGCGTCCGGCAGTTTTATCTGAAGCGTGTGGATTTGTGCCACCCATTGAAAAACGCGCGGTGACATTAATCTTTGATTGATCAAAGAAAGGAATCGCTAATTCATCATTTAATTTAGGGTTAGGTGCAAAATATCCAGAGGTACAGAATCCTTTAGCATGATTGCGCAGTTTGACTTTTTTACCTGCTTCTCGACTCGCCATATCAGGTGTGCCATTAACAGCATCAACGATTTCTTGCATGGTTTTTTCTGATGCATAAAGTGACGTTGATAGAATAGAAAGACTAGAGAGTAAACAGATTTTTGACAGTAATTGATATCGACGAATTGTCATTTTTATTATTCCTAGTGGGGTAATGTAATCAGTATAGACAGGCAGAACCCGTGAAATATTTCACCGCTAAGGTATTTATTTTATATTTACGCTTAAATAGATTAAAAATCTCAATGTAACGTATATCAATGACAGCCATTATTTGAACCGTTGATCATTTTTTAGGTCAACGAGATAATTGTGTTATTAATAAAAGATGGCTTAAAAATAATCCCTAGATAATTTTACCAATGGTGTTTTAAAGTTGTACCCTTAATTAGATAGTGTATTTTTCTCTAGTTATTTTTAGGGGCATTGAGAAAGTTTTGAAGGCTGCTTATAGCTAAACCATAACATTATCTGTTGCGGTATTTTTATAATGCATCTCATGCTTATCAAGCAGAGGCCATGAAGTATTAATGGGACAAACTTCTGGCCATTTGGAAATTAACCTAACCCGTCAAGGTGAAGGCGTATTATTTGATTGGGTAGTCGGTTCGGCAGCTCGTCAGTCACTTCCTGCTAAAATTCGCAGAAGTTAATATTGGCACCTAGTTTGAAGCTAACAACGCTTTCCATAAAATGGAAAGCGTTGTTAATTTATGCTGAACACTGTTCCAGTTGAGTATTTTTCTTGTTCATTTGCAGATAACTTAACAGCCACATGATTAAGCCGCCGGCAAATAGCACTGCCGCCACATAACCGGTCTCGTTAGGCATGGCACCTTGTGCGATAAACATACCACCCACCCAAGGGCCGATAGCATTGGCGGTGTTAAATGAACATTGCACTAATGCACCTATCATGGCGTGACCATTTGGCGATACGTCCATCAGTAAGGTTTGAATTAATGTGGCTAAACCCACACTGCAACCAATAAAGAAAATCACCGCATACAATAGCCAAATATTATGGCTGGCGCTGACATAGGCCACAGAAAATATAATCGTACACACTAATGCGATACCTGTGGTTTTTAAGGCGGCGCGATCGGCCGCTTTGCCTAATACATAGTTACCTAAGGTACAACCAATACCAAACATCACCATGGCAATTGAAATCGTGTAGGCCGGGGTTTGTGTCACCACTAAGATGGTGTCGGCGATATAAGTGTAAATACAAAACACACCGCCAAAGCCAATAATCACAATGCCTAAAATTGACCACACCAATTTATTTTTCAACACACTAAATTCATTAATTAAATTAGATGGTTGGCTATTTTCTATTTTTGGAATTACCACATAGACGCACACAAGTGCGATTAAAGCGAGAGCCGATGCACCTGCTAAACAATAGCGCCAGCTTAAGTTTTGGCCGACTAAAGTGACAATTGGAACCCCAACAATGGTCGCTATGGTTAAGCCCATAAACACTTTAGACATATAGCTGGCACGTTTATGTTGTGGGGCAATATCGGCAGCCAATAAAATTGCGGCACCAAAATAAGCGCCGTGAGGTAGACCGCTTAAAAAGCGAAATACAATAAGCTGTTCAAGTGAAGTGGCCATGGCACTTAAGCCATTTGAGATAAACATTAATGTCAGAAATATCGCCAATGCATGACGTTTTTTCATATTGGCAGTTGTCAGCATCAAAATCGGTGCACCGACAACAACCCCTATCGCATAAGCACTAATAGCATAACCGCTTTGAGATGGCGTAGAGGCAAATGTCTCGCTAATTAATGGCAGCATTGGCATCATCGAAAATTCAGATAATCCCAAAATAAAGGTGCCTAGCGCTAACACGAGTAAAATGGCGGTAGTGTTTAGTTGGCTTGGTGATGTTGCCGCCGGTGTCATATGTAATCCTGTTATTGATAAGAGACGAATAGTGGTGAGTTTTATTTTTAAGCTTATGATAGTCATGTTATGTAAAGACATTATTACGGTTTAGATCTGGCAACAAGCAACAAGCTTTAATGTGCCAAAGACATAATGGTTAAACATGACTGCATCGACAGTGAATTCGCTATTATTAGGGGAAACTTAGCGACTGCGACATCATAAAGCACCACAGTTTATTAGATTTTTAATAAAAGGCCGCAATAAATTAAATTTTTATTATAAACAGGCTATTATGATTATTTAATGTGTCCTTTTATTGTCCAAGTCGTAAATGCGATGTAATCATGCGGTTAATCTGAACGGTTAATCTTAGCTGTTAACTTGAACAGGTAACTTAAGCGGTCAATCTCAGCCAACATTGATTCTTGATTCTTGATTCTTGAAATATTGATTTTTGGGTGCCTAAATTCCTTTCGTCTACGTTAATCTTTAGTCTAATACACCCCTTTTTTACTTGTGAGTGACCCCATGCATTGGTTAGTTTGAATAAGACGAATAACATTATTCATTATAATAATAAATGCACGGAGGCTTTAATGGTCAAACAACACCAAGCGCAACTTCCTCTTACTCTGAGTGAATACCATGGTGCCACTTCAATAACGCTTATCAATAAAACCATTGGTCAATATTTTGATGATATTGCTAACACCTATCCAGATAATCTTGCCGTTGTCGTTTACCATCAACATATCCGCTGGAACTATCGCCAGTATCAAGAAAAAATAGACTCCCTTGCCACAGGTTTGTTGCAGCTAGGCATTCAAGCAGGAGATAGAGTAGGGATCTGGTCGCCTAACAACATTGAGTGGTGTTTAACGCAATTTGCGACCGCTAAAATTGGCGCCATTATGGTGTGTATCAATCCCGCTTATCGACCTGAAGAGCTGGAATACTCCTTGAGCAATGTTGGTTGCCGTGCCGTGATTTGTGCTGATAGGTTTAAGTCCAGCGATTATCTACAAATGTTGAATGAGTTATTGCCAGAATTGAGCAGTAATCAGGGCCGTTTATCCGCTCGCGCACTGCCAAAACTTGAATTTGTTATCCGCATGGGTACAGACAAAACCCCTGGTATGCTTAATTTTAATGATTTGCTGGTGGAGGTTAACGCTGATGATCAACATGTGTTGGCTAGCATTGCTGACTCTCTTAATACACATGATTCGATTAATATTCAATTTACCTCTGGTACTACTGGCAGCCCCAAAGGCGCGACATTATCGCATCATAATATTTTAAATAATGCTTATTTAGTGGCTGAGGCGATGAAACTTACTCCGGTCGATAAATTGTGTATTCCTGTGCCGCTATATCATTGTTTTGGCATGGTATTAGGCAGTTTATGTTCAATTATAAATGCCTCCGCAGCTGTATACCCGGGAGAGTCTTTTGATCCGCTAACTACGTTAACCGTGGCTGCACAAGAGCGTTGTACTGCACTACATGGTGTACCGACCATGTTTATTGCTGAATTAGAGCATCCGCAATTTAGCGAGTTTGACCTTAGTTCATTGCGCACTGGTGTAATGGCGGGCGCCACTTGCCCCGAAGAAGTGATGCGCCGCGTTCAAAATGTAATGTATATGAAACAAGTATTAATAGGTTACGGACAAACCGAGTGCAGCCCGTTGAATCATATTACTGAGATTGATTCTTCCATCGAAAAGCAAGTGCTCACAGTTGGTCGTGCATTGCCGCACACTGAAGTGAAAATCATCAATGAATTTGGTGATGTGGTGGCTGTTGGACAACCCGGTGAAGTGTGCAGCCGAGGTTACTGCATTATGCAAGGTTACTGGAATGATCCGGTGAAAACTGCCGCAACCATTGACAGTGTAGGCTGGCTGCATTCAGGAGATATCGGTCAAATGGATGAACTTGGCTACGTACAAATTGTCGGCCGAATTAAAGACATGATCATTCGCGGCGGCGAGAATATTTATCCTCGTGAAATTGAAGAAAAGCTCTATAGCCACAAAGATGTGCAGGACGCAGCCGTCTTTGGCGTTCAAAGTGACAAATATGGCGAGGAGGTGTGCGCATGGATTAAAGTGCGCGCCAATGCCGATATTACTGAAGACGATATTCGTCATTTTCTCACTGAGAAATTTGCCTATTTCAAAGTGCCGCGCTATATCAAATTTGTCGATCAATACCCCATGACAGTGACAGGTAAAATCCAGAAGTTTAAGATGCGTGAGTTAATGTATCAGGAGCTACACGAAGCGATAAATTAGTCTTTGAGCATTGAGTTTATACAACACCCAGTATTGCGTCATTGATACTGGGTTTTTTAATGGGTTCAAGGCTGTTGTACCGAAGCAATACCACACTTAACTTCAAAGAGATAAACCGTTGAGTTAGTCGGTTTAAACCAAAGTATTTTAACGACTCCGCATATCTCCATAGGACCAGCTAAATGAGCGGGTTTTATTCTCTGGCTTGAACTGCATACATCAACTACAGCGTTTATTTTTATGCGAGTAAATGCAAGCTCTGTTGAGATAACCGTAATATTTAAAAAGCTAAAATGTGTAGTTGTCATTCGAAAGAATGAGAACGCCAACTCCTTGATCAGCATAGTCAAAAATATCACTTTTTATTGATCTGACCCCGTATTTTTTAATTAATTGAAATTAAATATTTTTCAAGTCAAAAAGCGCATTTTGATGGATTAAGGGCTATTTTACCCTCTTGAATATTTCCACATTTTTTGTATGGTTAACGGTATGTTTAATAGGTTTCTTTTTGGTAATAAAAAGGTGGTTTAAATGTTATCTGTCGGTGCCGGTTGTTTAAGGTTTTGACTGTTGGATCGACTGGCGAACAAGGTTTACAGAGTGCATAAACCTTGTCGAGTTTTAATACCGCCCCAACTTAGTTACATAAAAATAAAATATAGGAGGTTGTTATGGTTGATTAATTTAATCCCAAAATAATTACAGGAGGTTGTTATGTTATTTGTTAAATATTTTAATAAAAAACCGCTTGCCCTTGCTATTTCTATAGCATTGCTTGCCTCAATAGGGAGTGCTACGGCTTATGAATCGCCAGTGCACGTTTTTTCAGTTAAGGATGTTCTGGGGGGACTTAATGGTGTGACTTTCTCTGAAGATCCATCAATTATTTGTGATATTGGAGAAATCAGTTGTCCTAGTGATAATCTTCCATTTCTTGATAAGTCGGGGGTGATGTTATATCCCGTCGATAGTGAATTTGGATTTTACGTTGTAGATTTTCTTGGCGCCCAACCCAAAGCGCGCAATGGTGACTACCTAGAAGGATTCGTTGGTAATATTCTCGATGGAGGAGAGATTATCGGTATTCAAGTTGCTAATGCTGCCACCGAAAAATATAAGGTGAAACCTCCATTAGGTACTTGGTGTCAAGGGTTAGGTGGCACCTCGGTAAAATGTGAAACGGAACATTATACCGTTATGGAGCATGCCCTTAGTTGTTATGAAACCATCCCATACTTTTTTGCCAGTCCAGATGGTACCCAAGCGATTTTATCAACACCAGACGGCAGTCTCTCGTTTGACTGTGCAAATGCACCACTGGATGATAATGTCCAAGTTTTAGTCGGTGGGAAAGCATATGAACGCTTGATCAAGGCAACACCTTGTGTGGCAGATAATGATCCAATTGGCTGTCAGATGTTCCCTAATGATAAGACCAATATGTTAGATAATATTGCCTTAAGTACTGATTATTCAATACAGCTCAAAGATGATGGTAAGCCACTTTATGGTTGGGGAGGAATACATAAACGGCCTAATGATATTCGCATGTATGCTCAGCTGGCATTGCCGGCAGAATGGAAAGATCCAGCAGCAAACTTTGTGGTTACTCGAGCAGAGTTGGTGGTTAATCATTGGATCACTAATAATCCTAATGACCAACTTCGTCCTGAAGACTTGGAGAATGAGGCGGCAACAGGTCGTAAACCATCTTATAGAATTGAAGGTGAAGGTGACACTGCTATTTGGAAAAGTACTGTTCCTTGTTATGAAGGTGATAGTGACATAATTGATACCGATGAAGGGTCTTTAGAACCGTCTTTTATCGGAATCGGTACCGTACTAAAAAATTCCCCTAAAGCGCTAGACCCTGTAGCTTCTCCTGGTTCAGAACCCTCCGATCATCCTTATGCCTTCTCATCGGATCTTGTTGGTGGTTATTCTAACGCCTACTATACCACCCTTAATCGAGACCCATTTGAATGGTCTTATGATACAAATCCAGATCCAAATATTCAGGACTTCATCGGTAGTGCATTGCCCGATGCTTCGCTTGGGGAGCTGGTTTCTGGGCCACGCTGGAGACTTAAACCTAATAAGTTTGGTCAAGACCTTCCTGGAATGGAAATCCCCTTGATTGAATGTAGTGCGCCGCCTTTTGCCAAAGATAACGTGAAATATACTGTGGGTATACCGACAACAACAGTGATCAATTTACTCGATTGGGCTGAGGGCGAAACCTCTCCACTCGCAACGAGTAAAGGCTGGGTAGATGTAACTGCAAATGAGTATGTCACAATTGTTTCTGACTCAGGTGAACCGCCTGTCACCAGCAATGGTTTGCCGATGACGTCGGACTTTGATCTTGCGGTCTATATTAAAGGCGATAGTAAATCGACGGCTTTATATAACGCGCAGCTTATCATCGAATATGAGGGTGAAGTACCTGTGGTGAATACTGAGGTAGATGTCGCATTGACGGCCTTTGCTGCATCAGCACAAGCTAAGTTTGGTGACACTGTGGCTATGGTTGTCGAAGTGGCCAATCTGAAAGAGAGTAGTGTTAGTGGCGAGGTAAGTGTGAGTGGCGTAACCAATAGAGGATTAGTTATTCACCTGCCTAGCTTGGCTTTTAGTGACTTAGCTGGCGGGGCTGCTACATCTTTAAACTTCAGCTGGCCAGTCAATATCCTAAAAAACGAGAAAATTATCTGGACGGCGACAGTGTTTGCCGAAGGCGATCTTAATAATGATAACAATACTGGTACTGCAATAACCAAAATCCGTAGATTTTAATTAAGGATTGACTGGTGAATCAAAGGGGGAGAGCGCTGTTCTCTCCTTTTCACTCAAGCTAAATAGAAACTGTTATTAGCCGTTTTTATAGACCGAAAGGATAGGAATAGCAGATGCGCATTATACAAATTGTCTTCATTGCGATTATTATTTTATCTTCGGCAATTATCACTTTGTCAGCTGAAGATAATCGTGATCCAACCCAATTAGAGACACCTGTTACTTCAGCTACGCCTGCTGAAACAAGCACGAAACCGTCACAAGTAACAGTAAAGCCAACTAAAGTAGTTCAAATAACAGTCACCCCAACAGCTAAACAAAGTGCTAAAAAACCGGCAATGGGCCACGATTACCAGAAAAATATGCCTAAGCTTGGTAAAGGTGAAGCTAATTATCGTGGTGGAAAGGAAACAACATCAGAAGAACAAGCTAAGGATAGCCCATTAAAACAATCACCAATCATAGATGAACAGCATATAAATAGTGCTAATGTTGGTTATCCTGGATATCGAGAACAAGGAGGTTCTGCTTACTTTCAGCATCAACAATATGCTAATCCACCCCGCTCTTCAGCAAGCCAAGCTGACCCCAAACGATTAGACCAACGCAATGATTTGCAACATAATCCGTTATTGATTGATGCTCAGGATAATAATGCTAAACCCCTGAAACCCTCTCACGAGCAACGCAGAGCATTACTTCATGCAGCCGCTTTTGGCGATGTGCAAGCGGTGAATAAACTTCTTAAAGAGGGAGCAAGTCCTGATGCCAGAGCAAAAGACAGAATAGGGCGTACAGCCTTAATGCTCGCTGCGTTGAGTGGGCATACCGACGTCGTTAATACTCTGCTTAAGCAAGGGGCGAGCGTAAATATAAAAGATAAAACAGGGCATACAGCGCTGAACTGGGCGGCAAATCGTTCAGATATAAATATCGTGACGATATTGCTCAGCTACGGAGCCGACATTAATACTCAAGATAATGCTGGAACATCTCCTTTGTTGTATGCCATTGGAACACACAATATTGCAATGGTCCGTTTATTGTTATCTCATGGCGCCGCGACTGAAATAGAAAGCGATGAAAGTAAGATGACCCCCTTGCTACTTGCCATCGAGCACAATGATCTGGAATCGATTAATCTTTTGTTAGATAACCGAGTCAATGTTAATGGAAAAAACAGTGATAATTTTCGGCCATTAATGGCTGCGGCAGAACAAGGTCAACTCAATACTGTGCAACAACTTATCTTTCATGGTGCAGAGGTTAATCAGTATGATAATAAGCATTTTTCTGCATTGATCTATGCCGCGAATAAGCAACATATTGCTGTAATGGAGTTTTTATTGGCCAAAGGGGCAGATATTAATGCTCTTGATGGTAAAGGGTTGTCCATTGTGATGCGTGCCAGACAGCAGGGTCATACTGAAGTGATAAAGTTACTATGTGGAAATGGAGCTAAGCTTAACGCCGACGACTGCTGATATAAAGGGTGCTATCAATCTTTTATTATTCTGAATTATCATCTGCAGTACATATGCCGAAAGTCACGCTGATAATCAACGTATTGGCCGTTATAGTGAATATTAACTAAGGTTAGAAACCATCTCTTTACGGCTTCTCAGTGCAATATTGTAAAGCAATTTAAGCAGGACATGACTCAGTATATTGGTCTTTGTAGGATTTAAATGAAGGTTGAAATACGACATTATTTCGTTGTGCAGTGAATATCAATACAGGTACTAATGTTACTGCTTTTAATCGTCGCACCTTGTCATACAGATGCTGCAGAAAAATGTGTGTGAAAGTTCAATTCATGCCATTCAATTTTGTAAATTACAGAAAAAGGCCCACAAGCTTTATGTCGTGGCTTAGATGACGTAAAAGTCAGCATTGATATTGAGTTTATAGACAGTCAGTTCTTTTATGAAACGATCCGTGTGGCTGATTTTTATATTGCATTAAATAACTCACTTTCTTATAAACAGACATACGACGGATGAATACTTCTGATGATAATGCTTTGGTATTTACTCTTAGGCATCAAGAAGACTTATTTGTGAGTGTCACGACAGTATTTTAGGTGTAAAGGGAGGCGGGAGCTCTAGATCACCGCGAAATGCTTAAAGACATGGGATATCACTTAGCCTAAGGATATGGTATTGCTAGACATATACCATAAAAAATTAATCAATTGGATAAAGCATTGAGTCCTTTAAGAGGAGTTGCTTAAGGCTATTTAGTCTCTGGCTCAATGTCGATATGAAGGTTACTGTTATGCCTATTTATTTTGCTACCCGCGGCATTCTGTATTCGATATAGTCTTCATTCGGAGTGAATTATGTTATGACAGCTGTAAAGGAGTAATACCATGAAAGTATGCGACATTATGACCCCAAATCCGGTGTGCATTAGTCATGAAGCCAGCCTTAAAGATGCTCACCAATTGATGCAAAGCCGTAATGTGCGTCATCTACCGGTTATTTCTGAGCAAAATGGACAACTCATCGGCATGTTGACTCACAAAAAGATGATCGCCAGTGTATTGAATATGCTTAATAAATATGGTCAAGGAGCGTTAGACAGAAAAGAGCGATATACTCCTATTGCCGATATTATGGACACGAAAGTACAAAAGTTAGGCTTAGATGAACCGCTGACCATAGTCGTACAATATTTTATTGATAATAAACTGGGTTGTTTGCCGGTTGTTGATGAGCAAAATAATGTTCTTGGTATCGTTACATCTTCAGACTTTGTCAAATTGTGTCAGCGCTTATTACTGGCACAAAAGTAATAACGTTAAAACTAAGCTAACAATTTGATCAATCTCCATAGCGACCATTTCGCTTTTTAACAGTGTTGCCGGAACTCTCAGGCAGTGATTTAGTGTTTGATTTTTATGTGGCGAAGTCTACTGTGTCACAGGCTAAAGGCTATAAAAGAATTAACTGGATTGCTCAACACAAACTAGAAAAATAAAACCCCGTTTCAGTGTTGCTGAAACGGGGTTTTGTTTAGGTCAATTTCGATAATATATCGAAATAAAACACCTGATTTGGTCGGTATGAGAGGATTCGAACCTCCGACCCCTGACACCCCATGATAAACACTCTAATAATATTAACCTATTGAAATTGAATGCTATTATAAATATTTTTCTGGTGATTTTACTACTGAGATTTTCGACATATTTTGCAATTCTGCGATATTTGCGGCTATATATTTCAATAGGTTAAGTTGAGTTTGACCGTACTTTTTAGAAATTTTTTTATAAATGCAGTCAACTATAAATATTAGTTATAGTAATGACTACTTAGATTGGATTTCTGCATGGGGTACTTCAGTCCATTCTAAGTGATCACGCACATATATTTTTGTTGATTTGGCGTCTGTGTGCGCCATTCTACCTTGTGGATCTACACCCATATCGTTGAACAGTCGGGCGCTTAAAGCGCGTATTTCATGAAATGTGGGGCGTTGTGACATTTCTAAATGATCGAATAAGTTTAGTGAGTCTCTTACTGCAGAGAACGTCCGACTTATATAGTTTGGGTCCACTTGATAACGATGATCTGTTAATTCACTTTGTTTGTTTTGGCGAATGGGTCTTCGGTGTACGACATATGGACACAGCATTCCATTTCTACTGTTGTCGATAATCTGTTTAATGGCTTCCCCAATAGGTATGGCAATATGGCTGGCTTCTTTTTCTTCAACTTTTTGTCTATGTATGAATAATTTACCGTAAATACCATCTTGAGGTTTGTCGAACCAAACACAGCCACATATACCTTCTTTTGGCTTTTTTATACTGTATTTGATGCGTGATACTTCTAGTCTCGCTTGGGCTGTTTGCAAGGCTAAGTCCATTGCGGTTTGCAACCAAAGTGGCGCAGCTGCATGAACCTGTTGAAATGCATCTAAGCTAAGGCGAGTTCGTTCTTTGTTTTTTGTTTTACGTTTTTTCATTTTGCGCGATGCGGGATTATCGAGCATTAGTGATTGATCTATAGCGTAAGCAAACAGTTTTTCTAGAAAACCCAATTTACGGTTGTACACGTTAGCACTGACATTCGCGTGATAGGTATTCAGGTAGTCATTTACCTGTTCTAGGCCGATGTTATTAGTGTCGATATCAGAAAAAAATAACTTCACGCGTTCAGCATCATTTTTCATGGTTTCTTTAAGCTGCTTGCTGGGTTGCTCTTCGGATGTGATTATTTGCATTAATCTATCAACATGAGCAGCAAACGGCTTGAAAGGTATGCCTGTATCACATGATTCATCTATCAACGAATCAACAGTGTTGCCAGTGTTTGGCCGCATAATTCTGTTGTATTCGTTGGCAATTTGAATCGCTATGTCTTTATTTTTACCAAGAGACTTTCTCACACCATTGATTAGTGTAAAGCGATAATCTTTTGAATCTGCTTCGTATCGAACAAATTGAGGCAGATGCCTGTTGGCATGATTCTTCGGCCTGGCCATAATGTTATACCGATGCCTCCAGTAATTTCGCTACACTGTTACTTATGGTTTGAGCAACGCCAAATCGTTGGTCTTCATATACATATATTTTACGATCAATAATGGCTCCCCGTATTTGTTTACGGAGTATCCAGTGCTTAATGGTACGATTTTGTGGCGCAGAGTTATTGGTAAACTCTCTATTGGCCCACTCGCTTGCTTTCATTAATTTTGAATTTTTCATTGTCTATTCACCAAAAGTTAAATTATAAATAGCGTCTAGTTAGATACACGCTTGTGTATTAAAGATAATGTTTTTGAATATGTCCGAGACTCTCTTTGCTCCTGCAGGTCATAAGCGCTTAATGCGTTATTGGCTGCCTTTTGCCTCATTGTCCTTGCTGCTTTAGATGTTGCTTCCTTACGGTTTCTGGCTATGCCGTTCTCCCGTAAATACTTTTTTACGTTGTATGGACTTAGGCCAAGCTTGGCAGCCACCTGATCACCGCTCATGTACTGGTTAATGTAATAATGTTCAATTAGGTCTGATTGACTTTTTATTGCTGCACTCATTACTTACCTTCCTTAGCTAGCTTTTCTGCTAGTGTTTTCATGAACTGTTGGCATGAGCCGACCTGATCACGCGGATGGGCATACCATTGTTTTAATGCTTCTTTGATAACGTCTGACTTTTTCATGCTGCGTAACCCTGTATGCGTAGTTTTGAATCGGCAGTGCTGGCAAATAGCTCGGCATCAGCTTGGGTAAAGTCGCTAACTTCAATGGCGTTGTAGGTTTTACACATACCCCAGCCGCTATAGTTGTTTGGCTTATATGTCACTTCAATTTGAGGTTGATCGGCCATAAGCGTGAAGAACGGATCTGATAACGTGACAACCCCTTGTTTGGTACTGAACGTTTTGGTTACCTTATTCATGCTGCACCGCCATTACCGCTTTTAGTTGATGCCTGGGCTTTATTCCATATAGCCATAAAGTCACTAAAAAAAGCTTCAGGATCATCTTCATAACCCCATGTAGTGATATTTTTGCCATTGACGTAAATCTCAAGTAACCCATCATCAGGTGTAGCAACCCAAGTTAACTTGTTGCCATAATCATCAGTGAAAGAACCTTGGTTGTTTTCAGTTTCGATTAAATCGTGGCACTCTTCGCAAACCATAGATTTAAATTCATTAGGGTGACTAACCATGTCGTTTAGTTCAACGACATTCCCGCAATGCGGGCAGGGTGTTGGCATATCCATTACGCTAAATCCTCAATGCTAATACCAAACTCTAGGGCTAGTTTGATGTCTTCAGAACGGCGTCTTGCTGCGGCTTTTGCTTTAGCTTGATCACTAATGGCTTTATTGATTGCTTTGCGGTCGCGGTATTCAGTGTCGTCGTTGATGATGCCATTGAAGCCATTGCGACTTTTTAACTGGCCATCCCATTCAATGTCTGCTTTGGTCACTGTTGGTTGTTGCACAGCAGGTTTTGAGTTAGTGACTTTCAACACAGCAGGCTTTTTATGTTTAGGCTGATAGGTTCCGCGCTTTTGCTCGAGGATCCGCTCACGGTTTGCCTGGTAGTAGGCTCGCGCTGCTATTTGCTTTTGAGTGAGTTGGCTCATGCTGCCACCTGAACTTTAGCTGCTTCATGATCGCGTTTAGCTGCATCGTACTCACTGCCAAAAATCTCAGTTGCATCTATAAGGTTAAGACGGGTATTAAGATAAATAACGTCATTGTGAAGAAACAGCGAAAGAGGAGTGAACAAACAGTTGCCCCAGTCAGTACCAATCGCTTTTAGAAGCGGTTCGCGTGAAACTTCTTCTGGCATCATTTCGTTATATTTAGCTTTGATAGCCTCTAGCGCTTCGCGGTCTGCTGCTTTCGGTTTACCGTATTTAGGTGATGAAGCAAAACAATTTGCCGCTTTAGGCTTCATCCATAGATGATTATTTTCAAGTTTATTGAAGTTATGAAAATTGATTCCTGCAAATGAAACACAATCAGTTCTACTGCTAAAAATAGGTGCCCCGCCAAAGTGAGCTGCCAATTTAGTTGCTTGTTCAATCAACTCAGCTTTGCTTGCTTCAAATGATTTGAATGTTTGTACTGCTTTATCGTTGGTAATTTTAAAGTAACTCATAATCGCTGCTCTCTTCGATTGTTAGCCTATGTAGGTTGACCATTCCAAAACTTCTTTCTTCGTTTTTGGGTTAATGGCGCCAGTTGGTTTTCGGTATCTAATTTCAATATCTCGGCACTGTTCTTGTGCTTTGGTTAACTCTGCGTATTGCCTGGCTAAACTAGGTGTCGATAAGCTGTGACTTAGCTTTTGTGCTTTCATTTTGGCAAACAGTTCATCACGGGTTTGGGCTGGCTTTTGTTGGTATTCATCAATAGTGAGTTCTCGTCTATTTGGATAAGTACCAGTGAACCTGCTGCACTTTTTATCAGCTGCTTTCTTAACTAATGTTTCACTTACTCCGAATACAAAAAACATAGAACACCCCTACAAAACCTTTTCGACCGTTGAACTTTGCTTTAATTGCTGCTTAGTGCGTTGCCAGCCTTTAATTAAGCGCTTAAGGCATGGTGCTTCGTGGGGCCAAGTGCGGATCATGTCTTTGCACTTGGCTATTTCACGGTCGCAGTATTCGTTTGCGGCACTCATACATTTGCCCTTAGTTGGAACACTTTGCCGCTTTGATGTAATGGGGTATTGCGCCAGATGGTAATGCGGCCAGTGTGGTGGTTGTAACGCATAGCGAGGTTATCGCCCAATTCACCAGCTTGGCTTTCAAATTGGCTGCTGAACAGTTGGCTTGGGTTGCTGTGCATTAATTGGCGTTCAAGTTTTGCAACACGCAAAGCAACACGTTCACAGTCCATTGGGTCTTGTTTGGTGGTGAGCAGACAGGCAAAACGGATACTGACCAGGTGGAAATGTTCAGCACGTTGTTTGTCTGTTGCAGGAGTATTTGTCAGTATCATTTTGCCGTCCTCAGTTATTGGGTACGACTCAAATATAACCAAGGTTAATTAACCGGTCAATAACTTTGGTTAATTATTTCTTCGGTTGATTTTTTTAAATGATTTTTTGTTCACAGTGAACTATGAATTAATTCAAGTCCTGAACACTGGGAATTGAGTGACTTAGCAGGTTCTATCGTGAGTAATAATGTTATTTTTTTAAAAGTCTTATGTGTATTCATAAAATGCTTGTGCGTTATCCTTCTCTAAGGATAATTACTTTGTGTTGAAATAAGTGAATTGTTATCAATTTTTATTCAAGTAAATTTTTTTCTTGATAGGTAATAAAACTAGTTGATATGGTGAATTTAATGCTAAGATCTTGACATAAAGTGCAAGTATGAGTGAATTATGAAGTACTATCCTGAAATGTACAAAATTGTTAGCGGTGCTCTTTCTGGTGACCGAAAGTTGGTTGTTTCTTATACAGAGTTACTATGCGAAAAACTGCAAATTGATGGTGAACACATTGCTTTACGTGGGTTTAAAGAAAAATTATCATCTCTCAATTCAAGTCTATTAAATACTCAATCTGCTTTCTCTCGACCTGTTCCTGTGGAAAAAGATAATCGTTTTTCTTTAGCAGATCGGACTTTTCCTTCTTTAGATGATCAAGTTATATTTCTACAGCAGCATGATCAAGACGTTATCAATTCTTTTGTTACTTATATTCAAAAGAAAGAGCAGCTTCATTTGATGGATATACCAATAAACTCTACGTTATTGTTACATGGTCTTCCAGGTACAGGTAAAAGCAAGCTAGCTGCCAATTTAGCTGCGCGTTTGGGGTTACCTTTGGTCACAGCAAGAGCAGATGCCTTAATTTCATCTTATCTTGGTTCAACCTCAAAAAATATTCGCTCTCTATTAGAATATGCAAGCTCAGAGCCGTGCGTTTTATTTTTGGATGAGTTTGATGCAATAGCAAAAGCCAGAGATGATAAAAATGAAATTGGTGAGCTAAAACGTGTGGTTGTTAGTTTACTTCAAAATATTGATAATTTGGGAGAAACAATACTTGTAGCGGCTACCAATCATGTTCATCTACTTGATCCTGCAATTGGTAGGCGTTTCCACTACAAAATGGAACTAAAAGCACCAATATCAGAAGTGCGTCATAAACTATTTAGAAAGCTTATTTATAAATTTCCATTTGATGATACTGAAATCGAACATTTTGTAACACTCAGTGAAGGGCTTACTGGTGCCGAAATAGAGATGGTGACATTTGATTATTTGAGACAAACGATTGTAAACGATGATAATGTAGATGCTATTGAATTGATGCGTAAAATATTATTATGCCGATTTAATTGGTTAAGCTTCCAGACTGAGGAACGGTCCTGGTGCATGAAGAGATTGTTCTCAATAAACAATAAGCTATTTAGTAAAAAGTTTATTAGTCAACTTTGGAGTACGTCTCAGAGCAATGTGTCAAAGATATTTAAGGAAAATAATTAATGGCTAACAATCGAAACCCAATAAAACATGTTAAGTTTTCTGATATTGACTATTATAAACCAGTCGTAATAGGAAGAAGTGATAACACACCGCTTAAGGAAGTCACTGATGAATTTCGGTCTGAGCTATTGGGATCGATAGAGTCGCTTAAGAATGTTGAAGGTTTTGCTGATTCAGTAACTGTTGCTGTCGTTGAGATTGAAGCTAATGCTATTGCAAAAAGTCACCGTCCAACAGATATTTTTAATGAGAGGACGTGCCCATTCTTCGGTGATATTGGCTATTCAAAACTCCTTATCCAAATAACCCCAGCAGGACTAAGCAAACTAAGTGCTAGAATATCAAAAAGCAAAGCTAAAACTACAATAAAAGCACTTTCAACAATAAAATCAATTGAGAAATACCAATTAAATCTGGATGTTCGTGAAGATGTAGATTCTTTAAGTGTTCGTCTATTTCGTTATAATTCAGCTCTTTTAAATAAAAAACTTGATACAGACTTTGAGTATTTTCTGGATAGCAAAGGATGTGAATGGAAAAAACATTCATCAAATGCTGTAAGATTATATAAAGTATCGAATACTTCCAACTCAATACTTAAATTATTACCAACATTTGCTGGAATACAAAGTGTTATGTCTAGTAAGTGTATACAGCTGAAACCCATGGTTAAGGCGGCGGTAGGTTTAAACCCTCCTAATTTTTTACCTCCTATTCAAGACGTGACATATCCTGTTGTAGCAGTTGTCGATAGTGGTGTTAGTGCTAATTTTATTCCTCTGTCACATTGGGTAGTTGGGCGTGAAAGCTGTATCGCACCAAATTATAAAATAGACGAACATGGCACTTTTGTAAGTGGTTTAATTTCAAACTCGTTCAATTTAAATGGCTATGATCCTCGTTTCCCAAACTGCCAATCTAAAATTTTTAGTGTTGAAGTTTTGGGTTCTGATGGTGGAGATTTATATAGCATAATACAAACTATGCATAATGTAGCCAAAGTGCATCCTGAAATTAAGGTATGGAATTTATCGTTAGGTGGTAACAGTCCAGTTTCGAAATCTGAAATTTCAACAATGGCTATAATGCTCGACGAGTTTCAAGATATATATAGCTGTTTATGTGTTGTTGCAGCAGGGAATTATGTACAAACTAATCGGGCGTGGCCACCTATTGGTTGCTTAGATGATGGTATTTCTACTCCTGGTGACTCAGTGAGAGCCCTGACAGTAGGTTCCGTTGCACATATTGACGGATTCGTTAAAAATACCGAGCCTTCTAGTTTTAGTCGAAAGGGTCCTGTGTCTAATTATGTTCAAAAGCCTGAAGTAGTTCATTTTGGCGGGAATGTGTTAATTAACGGTGGACAGTCAATCGTCCTTGGCGTTAATTCTATTGATGTTGATGGTAACTCACATCACGATATTGGAACCAGTTTTTCTACTCCTATAGTTTCATCAATAGCAGCTAATTTATTTAGTAAAATTGGAGATAGAGCTACACCTAGCTTGATAAAAGCCCTCTTAATTCATAGTGCAAATTTGAATCAAGAAATAGCTGATGAGCATAAGTCTTACTATGGATGGGGTAAGCCACAAGGTAGCGAAGATATCTTATCTGTAAAGGATTATGAAAGCACTATGGTTTTTGAAGGGAAAGCACAAAAAAGCTTTGAAATCCGAAAATTGCCATTTCCCATACCTGAGTGTTTAAGAACCCCGGAAGGTAAAGTTCGTGCTGAATTTTTTATAACTTTAGTTTACCAACCTGAATTAGATCCCCAAAAAGCATTTGAGTATTGTCAGATGGATGTAAAAGTTGGCTTTGGGAAAGTTATTGGTGAGAAGTTTACATCCCAAGTACCAGTCCAAAATGAATTATATTTATTTGAAAGTGATTTAGTTAAGAATGGTGATAAATGGTCACCCGTTAAAGTTTATAAGAATAGATTCCCGAAGGGTGCAGATATAAAAGATTGGAAGCTAAGAGTTTCAGTAATGGACAGGGATGGATATGAAGCAGAAGGTGTATTAATCCCGTTTTCGATTATATTGACCATAAGGGATATTGATAAGCAACAACCTGTATACAATGAAATGGCGATGTTAATGGACCAATATAACTGGGAAGTATCAAACCTAGAGGTAGATAACCAGCTCCAAGTTTAATATCGCACTAGTAAAAGCCTATTTATTTAGGCTTTTACTGTTAAATTAAAACCGAATACCAAAACACTTTGCCAATAACTTTGATTTGTTTGATAACTTCACCTTCGTAGCGTTCATCTGGCCACTCGTCGATGTTATAGCTGCGAAGGCGTAAACCGCCACCTGGTAACTTGTATAAAGTTTTTACCCGCAACATACCATCGTGATTTATAGCGTACATTTTACCGTCGATCACATCTGTTTGAGATGTGTCTACACCAACGGTTGAACCGTTTGGTAATACTGGTTCCATGCTATTGCCGCTAACACGCACGCAAGCTGCATTGGTTGGATCAACACTCGATTTCCGCAGCGTTGACTTCGCAAAACGTAATTTAGGCCCACGATACTCACTTGCTTCAGCTATTCCGTGTCCTGCGGCGAGTTCTACTTCCATATAAAACGGTATCTCTATTTCATCATCACCTAACGGTGTGCCGCTATCCCATGTTTCCATTGGGCCAGCCCATTCTGCATTGCTGGTTGGTTTTGATTTACTAGAACCAAACATCAATTCTTCTGCGGTGCAACCTAACACAGCACCAATCGCAACTAGTTTTGACGACTCTTTAGCTTTTCCGGAAATGAGTTTATGCACCATCACTTGAGAGATGTTGGCGCGTTCTGCTAATTCCTTTTGGGTTATCCCAGCGGATTTAAGCTTTTCTTGAAGGTTTTGGGCAAGTGTTTTCATGGGTTAATTATATTACTTAGGTTATAACCTTGGATACTAACCAAAGTTAATATTATTGTTGAGTTTAATTAACTTTGGTTATAATATGATTTTGGTTAATTAAAATTTTGGAGTTTTTATGAAGACAGCTGATGTTATTGCTCACTTTGGAGGTCAAGGGCGCTTAGCTAAGGTTCTTGATGTTTCACAGCCTGCAATTTCAAAGTGGGGGGATACAGTCCCATTACTTCGAGCTTATCAAATTCAAGTGATCACAAACGGTAAGCTCAAAGTTGGTAACCCGCAGATCAAGCAAGCAGTTTAATTTTAGTCGTAAGCATGGAGAAAAAGCATGAAACAAAGATCACGTTTGGAACTATTGATGAAAGCCATTAATGCGTGGCTTGAATTACCTAAGGTCAGTCGTTCGGCGTTGGCCACTGCGGTAGTGCAGGCGGTTGATGACTTAAAGCTGGCGACGGTGTTGGCTAAAGAGGGGATTACGTTTACCTACTCGGATGATATTTACAACAATGCGCGAGTGAATGCGCAAAAGATTTTCCGCTGGCTTGGGCAGTATGAAGGGCAGCATGCAGTGCCAGAACGCTTGTTTCATGTTGAACAGGCGATATTGGCCGCGATGCCAGTTGAGTTACGCATTGGATATTTAAACGATGTTTACGGCATGGTTGGCGTGACAGTTGTTGTTGATCATATGGGTGATGCTATGTCGTTAAGTGCAGATGATATGGCGGCAACGTTAACCAAAGAAAACTGTGATGCCCAAGTGGCGGTTATTCGTTTGGGGATTAATCCGAGTCGTCATCTGGTTGAAACCGCTTATCGAGAACTGCGTGAATCTCGTGCTGTGGCTTCATTGACACTTGATGTACTTGAAAGGCATTACCCTTATTTGACCAAATCAAATTTAAAGTCGGCTGGTTAGCATGGCAGATAACGTTGATGAAGCTAACAAAATAGCCGAACTGCATTTAGCCAGCGAGTTAACCAAGGCTAAACCGATTTTACCGCCATTAACTGGACGTTGTTTTTATTGCGAGTCACCGACGGCAGAACGCTTTTGTGATGCCGATTGTCGTGATGATTATGAACGCTTACAGCGCAGTGTGCTGATGCGTAAACGAGGTTGATATGTGGTCATTTATTTTAGTTTGGCTTGTGTTGGCTGTGATATTAACCGTTGGTTTTTGTTTGATGTTTAAGGGGGCAGGTAATGACTCAGTTAAGTGATAACAGTGTGATGAATAATGATTTTTCAGATGCACCAACAGATGCGCAGGCTTATGACAAAAACCCACTGGGAAAACTTTTTTGGATAAAGGATATTACTGCCACTACATACAAATACGTGTTTGCAGATGAAATAAACGAGGGCTTTGAGGTCAATTGGATGCGATGCGGTATCACAGACAGTCATCTAGCAACATTAGTTTATCGCCCTATTGATATGGTCGAGTCACCAGAAGAAAAAGAAGCATTTGAACGCATAAGCCGTCAGCAGCAAATTAATGCTATGGCTGCGGTGATAAGAACGTGCCCAACCAATAGCTCTTCTGGTATTGCGACTTTACTGCATGAAGCCGGTTGCAGTATGGAAACTGTTTCTGAATTGAACAAACATACTTCACCAATGTGTGAAGTCAAATTTAAGGATGATGTGGCGTGTTTTTATGGTTTTACTGCGTTTGATAATTTTAGGCGTTCACAGGTAGGCAGAATTATTGAGTTGTTAAAGCGTGAACCCGAATTGATTGAGGTTAAGGCAGACCGTTTGGAGGCTATTGCGGAAAAGTTGGTGAGTAAAGCGATATTAGGTGGTTCAAATACGTTGTTGTTACCACAAGCGAGTGTGGATTGGTTTATGGGTTATTTGCTGATGCAAGAAAAACGCGCCGAGCGTTCGATTGAGATAACAAGAATAGACCCAGTTAATCAAGCCAAACATATGAAGCGGCGCGATATTTATTACCAGTTACGGACTAACTTGGCGCGGGATATTTATATTGAAAACAGAAACGAATGATCAACTCTTTTGTATGTGTGTTTTGGAAATAAGAAACCCCGCTTAAGTTTGGCGACCGAACGGGGTTAATACCTAAAGAGAGGCAATATTATGTTACTCAAGCATTTGTGTTTCGTCAATTTAGCTATTGCTAGATTGAGTGCGTGGGAGTGCCCCGCATGAGTATGGAACTGATGGTTAAGGCCATGAAAACGAAAGTGGGCAATCCACTGCGTAAATTGGTGTTATTGAAATTGGCGGATAACGCGAACGACCAGGGCGAGTGCTGGCCAAGTTATAGTTACATTGCTGAACAGTGCGAAATTAGCCGTCGTAGTGTGATGGACCACGTTAAAAAACTTGAGGCGGCGGGGTTATTACGTCGTGAATATCGCAAGGGTGTTAAGGGTAATTCATCTAATGTTTTTCACCTAAATTTTGATGAAAAAAGCGCTTTAGGTGGTGAATCTGCTGCACTAGGTAGTGAATCTGTCGCACTACCCCCTAGTGAATCTCCTGCACTACCTAGTGAATCTGCTGCACTACCCCTAGTGAATCTCCTGCACCCAGAACCAGTCACTTTAGAACCAGTCAATGAATCTTTAAAAGATGTAGTCACCACATCGAAAAAATCAGCTTTGGATTTTTCTCTGTGGCCTGATTTGCCAAGCGACCAAGTTTTTAAAGACTGGTTAGCCGTTCGCAAACAGAAAAAAGCCAAATTGACCCAAACAGCGGTTAATCGCCTGGCACCGCATTTGATGAAAGCCGTTGCTGCGGGTTGTTCGGTTGATGATGTTTTTGCGTTATGCGCTTCACGTTGCTGGATTGGTTTTGAGTTCGATTGGCTGGTTAACGCTGGCCTAGTAGCTAAGCAAGCGGTTAAGGCCGATTGGTCTCATGCCGTTTTTGACCCAGAGGACCCGTTGATATGAAGTCGATTCAAACATTGGTTAATACAGGTTCAATTGTTGGCGCTATGCAGGGTAATGGCTCAGGCCGTCAGCTGTCTGAAATGGATGTGGCGATTGTCGATAGTGTGTTTGCAAAGCTGCGCGTGTTGTTTCCGGTTGGTGCGCCCAAGGATGATGTTGAGTCGTTGCACAAAGCCGAGTGGGTTAAAACGCTAGCAGCTCAGGGCGTGAGTAGCCGTGATCAAGTGCAAATGGGATTAACTCGAGCAAGACGCGAGCAGGGCGATCGCCAGTTTTGGCCAACACCACGCCAGTTTGCATTGTGGTGTCAGCCAACGGCTTTTGATTATGGTTTGCCTGATTTAGATTCGGCTTATCAAGAGGCTAAGCGCCATTATCATCATTTAGAACGGCATAAATGGAGCCATGACGTTGTTGGCTTGGCTGTGCGCCAATGTGGTACCTGGTTGTTTGCTACCGGCATAGAAAAAGACGTACTCGCCATGTTTACCCGCCAGTACGAAATTTTATGTCGTAAATACGGCAATGGTGAGTTGGTTGATGTTGAGTTGCCTAAAGCGTTACCCACTCGTGCTACCCGCCGCATTGAACCTGCTGAGGGTAAAGCGTTGGTGGCAAAGTTTAGGCGTCAACTTGGTTTAAGGAGTGCTAACGATGAGTAATCAATCTTTGACTCAAAAAGAGCGTTTGCTGCGAGTGTTAAGCAGTGGCCGTTTTCTCACCTTGTACGAAATCCAACAACAGTGTTTTGACCAGTTTGGGGTGCACGATAGCGAAACAGCGCTAAGTGCCCGTTGGCGCGAGTTGCCCAATTCGGTTAAGCAAAAGCGCCGCCGTGAACAGTGCACCGCTTGGGAATATAGGTTGGTGGCCTGATGATGGTAAAGGCGGCATCTGGTGTTGAGGTTGGTAAGTTAAACGATGCGGCGTTAAGGCGTTGGTTAAACGGTGGTGTTATTCGTGATTATCGTGATCCGCAGTTTCCTGAAATTCGGTTACGTGCTGCAGCTGGCCGAACGCGGGCGAGTGTTCATTTGGTGTTGAATGAAAACGGTAAGACAGTTTGGCAAAAGGTGGGTACTTGGCCAAGCATGTGTATTAAGACTTTGTGCGCTGATTTGCCGGTGATGTTGGCTAAACGCAATGTGGGCGGCATGGTGACAGGCCAGTTTGATTCGGTTGGCAGTTTGCTTGAGTGGTACCAGGAACATATTGCCAATAACACCACTTATAGCAAGAGTTGGCGCAGCAATATTAAGTCGATGATCAAGTGTCATTTGTTGCCGAGGTTGGCTGATGTTCGTTTGCATGATGTGAGCTTTATGACGGTTGACGTGAGTTTAGTTAAGCCGATGTTGGTTGACGGGTTTTCACCTAAGTACATTCGTGAAGCCGTTAATAAGCTTAAATCGGTGTTTGCTGCGGCTTCAAAGCTTCGTTTGATTAACGCCAATCCGCTTGCTGGTTATCGGGTGACGTATTCCATTAAAGTGAATGATGCCTTGGATACGCGCTTGTTTGAGTCGGATTTGGCTGAGTTGTTTACTCGTTTAGGTGCAGTGGTGATGCCGGTGCAAATGTTGTTTGTATTGATGATGATGTTTGGTACGCGCATTAACGAAACTCGTTTGGCTCGTTGGGAGCATTTTGCTGGTGATTATTGGGTTATTCCGGCCAGTAATGCCAAGAACAAACAAGAGCATCGAGTACCGATGACGGAGTCGGCTAAAGCACTTATTCAGCATTATAAATGTTGGCAGCTTAAGCATGTTGGCAAACGCGCGTATTTGTTCCCTGGCACCAGTGGGGCTATTTCCATTCGTTGTGCTCATGATTGGCACACTCAAATTCGTTTTAAACATTTCACTAGCCATGATTTACGTCGATTGTTCAGGACCATTGTTGCGGACTTAGGTGTCGATACCATGATTGGTGAACGTTTGTTGAATCATGCCTTGCCTGTGTTGCTGCGTAAGTACGTTAAATCGACCTTGGATAAGGGCATGAGTTTAGCGTTAGAGCAATATCATCAATATTTAATTTATCGTGGGTTTTCTTCTGTTGCGCCCGAGATATTGCCTAGATCGTCTGTGGAAGTTGAGAACGGTCAAACCATGACTGCCAGTGGGTGGCTGTGATGATCACTGCATCATTATTAGAAGAATATGCAATTAGAGGTTTTTGGGGGCGAAATGGCATTACGCGGGTTTGATTTTTTGAAAACAGGCAGGAATATTCGCGGGCTAACCCAGACCGAAGTGGCCGAGATTTACGGGGTAAGTGAACGGACTTATCAGCGTTGGGAACGGGGTGATGTGAGAGTGCCGTTTGATGATGTGTCGGCAATATGCGCCCAGGTGTTTAAGTTAGGGATTGATGAAATAAGGGCGATTATTAATGGTGAATAATAATGGTGAAGATTAATGTGCAGCAGCTGCAGCATCAACAAGTGACGCTGAACATGAAGGCGTTGCGTCATGGGTTAACGCGCTGGGGTAACTATTGGGCCCATCAAGAATTTGGCCAAGGGTTCGCAAGCCGAAGCCAGTGCGACAAGTTAGGCGAGGTGATTGTTTACGGTAGTTCGGCAGTAGTCGAGATAACACCCCCTCGTGAGGTTAGGCACTTCGATATGATGATTGAACGGTTAGCACCGCAATGTATACGGGCCATTAGAGCTCACTACATCTGCAAAGGGCAGTGGGCCTTGATGGGATTTGATAGTAAGAAGTCCTATGTGTACTGGTTGAGAAGGGCAGAGATTGAAATAGTTGAGTGATATATGTCGATAATTCAAGGTGTTGGGTTGACTTAACTCAAATGAGAGCGATTCTCATTTGGGGTTAAAATTAAATGGGTCCTTCTGGCTCGGTGCACTGCGGGGGCGGAGAAGCGCAGTGCTTCACTACATATGAAAAATTTAGGGGGTTGCGTTGTTGTTTTATAGGCTTGATCTCTGCTATTCAATTTCACCTAAAAAATAAACTCATTAAGTTAATGAATTAATAGTGTTTTACCCTACATTTGATGATGCACAATTTCACTCAACTTTTGATCGTCTTAAACCGCAACTTTTGATCGCCTAAAACTTTGTTTCTATCACTTCAGTTTGATGTTATTTTTAATGGACTGGTTAAATTGATGTAAATACTAGTTCACTAGTTAAGGATGACTATGAGTAACACTGCAGAATTGTATTGTATTGAATCGACCTCTGAGACGTCGATCATCGAAGAGATAATTCAAAATGAGTTGAAAAGGGCCGACGGCTTACCCCAAGAGTTAGCGGTAAATGTTTTTACCAAAGACAATAGTATATGTTGGGATTACGATCCTTCTATTGCCATTTCTTTCGAGCAAGAAAAAAAATTAGTCAAAATCGTGCACTCTGCATTTTACTCAGTAAAGCGATAACTTACTAAATATATTAAAAATACAGACCCATTCCTTGCTAACTCATTGCTACTCACTCTGATTGGCTACTAACAAAAACGGCTGCTTAATGTAGCCATTTTTATGGGCGTTTCACTGTGGCTTTTTTGCAGCCTAAAGGACTATGTTGAGAAAAATAGGGCTGCTCTAATGTATTGATATTATTTGGTTTATTTTTTTACATTTGACGTTGACACTTTTAACGTGCAATTTGAGTTTTTTATTTGAGCGTAAGAGTCATTAAATTGCTTTACTTCAAAGATATAGAAAACGTAGGATGATATTAATCAATAACTTAAACGGTCGGCTTTATCGGTCGAGCCGTTGAATAAGCTGTTATGTCACAGGAGGTTGTATTGAATATTGACACGCTCTTATTGATTTTTGGTGGGCAAACAGTTGTTCTTGGTGCTTTGTTTGCGTATTTAGGGACAATATGGATTAATCGAATAAAAACTAATGAGGTAAGTCAATCTAATCGATTGCTTGCAAAATTGCAGTCTGAACTTAAAAAAAACCTATCTAGGCTGTCTGATAGAAACGAAAGTGTTGTTCATACACATAAATATCTAGTCGAGGTTGAGTATAATCATTATCAGAAAATTTGGGATGCACTAACCAGAGTTTCGCCTTTATTCGACTCAGTCGAAAAAAACCTGACAAATGAAGACGATATTTCTGTAACAGCAACTGAATTGCATGAAGCTAGGGTAGCTTTAGGTAATACGCTCAGCTCAGCGTATCCATTTATTAATAAGGCCATATACGACATGGCTTATTTAGCTCTAGCTTATTCTACGAAAGCATCCGCATGCTTATGGTCATCAGACACAACAATTAAGCCTCAAAATGAAATCGTTGAAGAATTAAGTCAATTTAAACTTTATGCCGAAAAATTCTATGCCTATAACCGAAATACTGGTGATGGAATTCATACTCGTACAGCCGCTATGGTATCTTTTCATGATCAATAGCATCGTGACATAATAAGCTGTTAAACAAGGACAATATGCAATCAGTGATACTCGAATTAATTAAACTAGGCTCAGTAGGGATCATTGCAGGGTTGTTCGCATCTTTTATGGCAAATCGAGACTTTCGCCATAAGAAATGGTGGGAACTCCGTGTTACGGCATATCAAAATGCAATAGAAGCCCTTTCTGATATCGTGCATTACTACGAAACTCATAAAAACGCTTGGGAAACTAATAACTTAACAGATGAACAGAAGCAATTGTTGAATGTTATGATTGGTGAAGCTAGACCCAAAATAAGAAAGCTAGCAGATACTGGTTCATTCCTATTTTCAGAGGATGCAAATACTGCTTTGCGAGCATTTATAGATTTTAGAGTTGGCGAAATTATCGATCCTGATGACTATTATGGACCGCTAAAGATTGAAGCTAGCAAATGTCTTAAAAAATTAGTTACTTTGTCAAAAAAAGATCTGAAAGTACGTAATGTATGGTTATAGCAAGGCGTTTTAACGGAACAAAATAACAGCGGGTTACGTTTCGCTTCGCTACACATTATAACCCACAATTTTTGTCCGCTTAACGCGGGCGTTAGGTTTCAAATCGCTTTTTCGCTTGCTCAGTGTATTTTAATTTTTAGAAGGAATAAGAATGGATTTAATGTCTAACTCTTTCACGATGGTAATTGAGTGGTTTAAATCACTTGAACGTACAGAAATAATGCTTATGACCAGTGCCATTATGTTACTTGGAGTTTGTATAAACTACTTCTGGAGTTCAATAAATTTTAGGCTTACTAAGAAGCACAAAGATCAAGATAGGGAGGCCCTTAAAAAAGATAAAGAAGAAGTGAAAGAAAAGTCATTTAATGCTGATTTACAGGTGCAGCTAAAATCAGCGATTCAGTTAGAAGAATTTTGCAATATCGAAACAAGCATCATTATCACTCAGTTTAGCGATCCCAACAAAAAGTTAGAGGAGGATGTTTCTTTACATTTGCAGAATATGAACGACCTGGTAGTGTTTTTCTCTGAATATGATGAAAAGTCGTGTAGCTATCCCAAAAAAGTTAAGGGTCATTTACACAATTATAAAATGCAAATATTAGATTATTTAATGTATAAGAAGAGCCTAGGTGACCAAACTGATTCAAGCTCTTATAAAGGAGCTACAATACTTGGAAAAGCAAATGCAGAATTAAAGGAAATTAGGAGTGTCGTATATGATTTTAAAAAAGTGCTAAAAGCAATGAAGTTCAGTTCATAATCTTTCCAATGTATTGATAATTCCATTAGATGCAGATGAAATCTAACAAGTTACTTAAACGGATAAAAAACAGTTGGCTTTTGCTCGTTCCTCGCTAACATTAGCCAACTATTTTCTTGCCGTTTAGCAAAGCGTTGAACTAAGCCGCTGGGCGGAGCCAAATGACGACTCAATCGAGTATATTAACTTCATTGAATCAGCTAGACTTAAAAAAGATGTGATGGAACACCATAATGACAAGGGAATTTCAATGAAATACGTACAAACCAAGCCATATTATCAGTTCAACATTGCTCTACAGCCCAGTGCTAGCTTCAAAAAAAGCAAATCCCTATAGCATAAAGCGTACCCATTAACCTGGACTCGGCAACGGCCAAGTTCAACAAGCGGTTTGTGCCATGCAAACAGCGCAACGCATAAATACTAAAACGTTAAAGGCCCATTGAATATGGAGTGTATTTTCAAGCTCAGAGATCAATTAAAAATTATATGGCAAGAGTCTGAAAAATGTTCTGTGAAAGGAACAAATGAAAATAGATTTATTTCTGCGATGCTTTTTGTTTCTCTTAATCATTGTGATGCTATACAGCTTTTAATTCAAAAAAGAAATTTTGCTTCATCATATGCGCTCTTAAGACCTCTGCTAGAAACAACATATAGGTCAGTATGGCTTAATAGGTGTGCGAGCAAAGAACAAATAAATGAATGTATTGATAAAGACAAGTGGAAAAGTACTTGGGATCTTGTTCAAGAAATAGAAGAATATTCTGGTAACGCGCCTATATTGTCTAAGGTTTGGGAAGAGTTGCGCCCGTTAATGCATAGTTATGCTCATGGCGGCAACCAGAATGCCTTCCGACAATTGGGCGATGGTAATTATATAACTCCTAATATAGATGACAAAGAAGTTGTTCAGCTAATTCAGGTAGTAGCTTTAATGTCGTTTGTTGTTTTAGCTGAGTTAATTGACTTGTCTGAAAATACTGAATCTCTTGTATTAGAAAAAATGTCTGAAAGTATGCAGCAGTGGGCCCTTAAAAAGCCAATAAGGAACTAAAAACAGTTTGCTGTTTTCTTTCCTCAACATTTTAGTAAACAATTTTTAGCCCCTTATTGCGGCGTTGAGACTATAGAATTTCTCCAAAAAGATGTTTTGAAAAACAAACAAAAATGGCTACTTGATGTAGCCATTTTTATGGGCGTTTAACTGTGGTTTTTAGCGTAAACGAGCTTTTTTCTCTGCCAATCTTGCTAGTGTCGCGATTTGTTGGTTTGCGGCTTCACTGATTTCTAGCAATTGCTCAAGCGATAAAAAGCGGGGTTCGCGCATGTACTGCACTAATTTATCGCGGCTGGTGACAAACTGGTCATCATCTATCGGTTGCGAGCTCACTATTTTGCCGCCTTCCCATGTAAACATCATGCGCTGACGCTCAAACGGATGTTGAGTGCGGCTAAGTCGCTTTTGGGCTTCGTTGAAGGCATTAATGAAGTTGATCTTAAGTTCGGCAGCTTTGGCACCGGTAAAGCCCATCACTAAAAACATAAAACCGTCTTTGGTCATTTCGTAAATTTTAGAATCACGATTTACAGCCCCAGCTCGCAGTTTTACTGCGTGAACTCGAAAATGAGTTGACGTGAATTCAATGGGCGCATCGGTGATTATTTCGTCAATTTTACGTAAGACGTTGTAATGCTTTTTGCCAAAATAATCGGCCACAACCTGTGAGTTGGTAATGGTTTGTTTGTCGTTAATAAAAACGAGTTGCGTTGGGTGATTTTGATTTGTTAATGCATGCATGATGAAACTCCTTGGTTCGTGAGTTCTCATCAACCAAGAAGGCTAAACTTGGGTGATGAGCTGAACAGGGTTAGCCTTACCGCCCCAAGGAAGCGGCGCACCGAAGTGCCCCCATCCAGCCCACCATAGTAGTGGTGCGCTGAATCACGCAATAAAAAACCAGCTCTGGGCTGGCGACTATTGCGCCTTGGGTATTGCGAGAGGCTAATCCCGGCATTGGATTTTGCCAATGCATGATTAGTATCGCCCCACTTAGGCGCATTTGTCAATTTGTTATCAGTTAAGTGAGTTAGCGATAACCCTTCAGCCATTTTATAAAGCTAACATAGTGTCATCGAGAACCTTTGATCACACAGCTATTTGCTGCCTAAAGCAAAGCGTATGTGTTTTAGAGACTTAGCAACAAATGGGGCAATATTAAGCTAACCGTTTGGCAGATTTAACGCCTTACTCTAATGTATTGATATTGTTTGGTTTATTGTTTAAATTTGACGTTGACACTTTTAACGCGCAATTTAAGTTTTTTATTTGAGTGTAAGAGACATTAAATAGCTTTACTTCAAAGACATATAAAATGTAAGGTTATACTCATCAATAACTTAAACGTTCGGCTTTATCGGTCGAGCCGTTCAATAAGCTGTTAGGCAAAGCACCTCAATAGAAGGAGTATCCGTATGCTAGAAGCAAGTAAATTTCGCTATCTGCCAATATCTGAAGGCAATCATTTAGTTTCAACAGGCTCTAAAAGCTCTCAGCGTAAAGGTATGGACAACGATGATGATTATTATGATGAAGTGACGCCTGATGGAGATGTAGTTGCGAAATATCATACTTGGCATCACATGAGTATTTATCCTCCACAGCGTGTGAGTGAAGGTTGGGAAAAGCTTGATTTAGATGGGAAAAAAATTGATTCTGGCTCATGTAAATAGAGCCGCTGCGCGGAGCTAAGTAGTGAGTCAATCGAGTATATAATCCTCATTGAATCAGTTAGACATTAAAAAATGTGATGGAACACCACAATGACAAGGGAATTGCAATTGAACACATACAAATCAAGCCTCATAATCAATTCAACATTAATTTGCTGCCCAGAGCTCGCATCAAAAAAAGAAAATTCCTATAGCATAAAGTGTAGCCATTAACCTGGACTCGGCATCGGCTAAGTCTAAAAAGCGGTTTTTGTCATGCAAACAGCGCGACGCACAAATACTAAAACGCTAGAAAATCTAATCAACCTCAGCGTAATAATTTCAGGATGAAGAATGAATTTTTTAATTGAATCAAAAGAAATGAATAAGTGGGATATCCGTTTTTGTTTATTAGCTAAACATGTATCAGAATGGTCTAAAGATCCTAATGCTCAAGTTGGAGCTGCATTATCATCAAAAAAAGGTGGTGATATATCTATTGGTTACAATGGTTTTCCTATGGGTGTTGAAGATTCAGCGGAGCGGCTTACGGATAAGGCCGTTAAGTTAGAGTTAGTCGTACATGCAGAGGTAAATGCTTTAATTGCTGCGGGCTCAAGATCTTTTGGTTCTACTCTTTATGTTTGGGGGAAGCCTATTTGTGCAAGGTGCGCAGGCCCGATTATTCAAGCAGGGGTAAAAAGAGTTGTTGCGTTAAAGCCTGATACTAATGGAAAAACATGGGACTTAAGTGGTCAAACAGCATATGAAATGTTTCTTGAAGCGGGTATTAAAGTTGATTTTTACTCGGTAGAAGATTAAATATATATTTTTGTGTAAAGGTAATTTAATTTGGCTATTAGAGTTATTCTACCGCTTCGTTAGAGGGCTGAGCGATACTGGAAGTTCATCAATAACTCCCCGTGTGGAATAATGCGCTGAAATATAATTTAAGTAAGAAGGTAGTTTAAGATAGATGGCAAACGAAAATAGCGGTCTGCAATCTGCAAAACGCAACAAAAAAGATGAGTTCTACACTCAATTAGTCGATGTCGAACGGGAGTTACGCCATTACCGTAATCACTTCAAAGACAAAGTGGTTTATTGTAATTGTGATGATCCATATGTCAGTGCATTTTTTGAGTACTTCACGAAAAATTTTGAGTTTCTAGGCCTTAAAAAACTAATTACTACTTGTTATAGAAGCCAGAGTGTTGATCTTTTCAGTCAGGGGGAATCAGAACAAGCTACGAAGCTTGAATATCTAGGCGGCGTCACAAACAATCTGCCAACGCCGGATGATATTGAAGTGACGCTACTTAATGGAGACGGAGATTTTCGCAGCCAAGAGTGCATAGAAATTTTAAAAGAAGCGGATATTGTTGTTACCAACCCGCCTTTTTCCTTATTCAGCGAGTACGTGGCTCAATTAGCTAGCCTCGATAAAAAGTTTATAATTATCGGCCATCAGAATGCAATCACCTATAAAGATGTTTTCCCGGTAATCAAAGACAACAAAATGTGGTTAGGTTACGGGTTTAAAAGAAATATGGCTCATTTTATAGCACCGCACTACGAGGATACAGCTTCTGATGCCGATCATAAGGAAGGCATGATTCGAGTATCCGGAGTAGTTTGGTATACAAGCCTTGACCATAATAAACGGCACGAAGAAATGATCTTAGTGCAGCGTTACTATGGCAACGAAGCTGCTTATCCGCGCTATGATAATTACGATGCAATTGAAGTTTCTAGGACACAAAATATTCCTATGGATTACAAGGGGGAAATGGGAGTACCTATTACCTTCCTTACAAAGTATAACCCAGAGCAATTCGAGATAATCGGTGCTACAGAGAGTGAAGGCAAAGGTTTTTCACGAGGACTTTGGAAGCCTGAAAGTGGAGTTGCACAAGCAATGATCGATGGAAAAAAAGTCTACAAACGTCTCTTTATTCGCAATCGTAATCCTTTAACACAAGAGGCATAAATGGATATTAATCTAAAAAAAATAACCATCAGAGAGCTGATCGATAGCTACCAAGATAATGATGAAGCTGGGGTAGTAGGTTTTAATGGATTACTAAATATCCGTCCACCTTACCAGCGCGAGTTTGTTTACAATGACAAGCAGCGTGAAGCAGTGATTGACACTGTTACTCGAGGGTTTCCTCTTAATACAATGTATTGGGCGGTAACTGAAAATGGCTTTGAAATTATCGACGGTCAACAGCGTACTATTTCTCTCTGCCAATATGTAGATGGAGTCTTTTCATATAAGGATCGTTATTTTCATAACCTCTATGGAGATGAAAAAGATTCAATACTCAACTACGAGTTAACGGTTTATCAGTGTAGCGGTGTAGATAGTGAAAAATTGGATTGGTTTCGCACAATCAACATCGCAGGCGAAAAGTTAACAGATCAAGAACTAAGAAATGCAGTTTATGCAGGTTCGTGGACATCAGACGTTAAGCGTTATTTTTCTAAGACACAGTGTGCAGCGTCACAAATTGCTGACAAGTACATGACAGGGTCAGCTATTCGCCAAGATTACCTTGAAACCACTATCTCATGGATCAATGGGGGTGATATAGAGGCCTATATGGCAGAACATCAGCATGATCAAAATGCCAATCAGTTATGGTTATATTTTCAATCTGTTATTAATTGGGTCAAGGCTACTTTTCCAAAGTACCGTAAGGAAATGAAGGGTATTTCTTGGGGGGAACTTTACAATACTCATAAAGATGACAACCTCGATCCGAATAGTTTAGAAGCTGAAATAGTTCAGTTGATGAGTGATGATGAAGTTACCAAAAAGAAAGGTGTGTACGAGTATTTACTTACGAGAAACGAAAAATATTTGAGTATAAGAGCCTTTACGGATAGTCAAAAAAGAATCTTATATGAGCGACAAAAAGGTATTTGCTCCGCCTGTTCGGAACACTTTGAGATCGTTCAGATGGAGGCTGATCATATTACCCCGTGGTCACAAGGTGGGAAAACAGATTTGGATAACGGGCAAATGCTCTGTCGTGAATGTAACCGTAGGAAATCCAACAAATAATAGACTGGTGCACTTACCTGCAGCCCTTTAACAAGGGGCTGCTGTCAGACAAATTTTACGCTGTGCTTCAAATTTGCCACTTAAAACGGCGCTAAACTCAATCCACCATAGTTAACATAATTTGATTCAGTGTGTTAAAGCCTATTACCGTATTCTTACTTGCAGAAACTCACTTAACCGATAACTTTTAAATCAAATTTAAAAATTATCGGTTTTACATATCACACAAAGCCAATTCGACCAACGCCATATGTGGCGTAAAACACGCCATATATGGCGTGTTTTTACCCCTAAAAACAGCTACAGTTTATATAAGCTTGATACCACTGCGTAACTGGCTTTGCTTCCTCTCTGGTTCCTTTTTTCAACAACTCTCGTTACATCATCGCCGTTGGGCTCCTGTATTGGAGCCCTTTTTTTTGCTCATATTTACCAGGTGCAGCATGAATATTAAAACAAGGCTTTTGGCGCTGGGGTTTACTGGTGCCATTCTTACTGGAGGTGTGTTAGTTGCTACGGGTGAAGGTGAAGTATTACGCACCTATGTTGACCCTGCCGGTATTGAAACGGCCTGCTTTGGCCAAACTGGCCACAACATTAAGCTTGGCATGGTGTTCACCAACCAGCAGTGCTTAGACATGCTGGCTAGCAGCCTTAACACCTTTGACCGTGAATTGGTGAAACTTACCCCGCCATTAAGCGAGGGTGAACACATTGCTTACCTGAGTTTTATCTACAACGTTGGGGCCGAGGCTTTTGGGGCTTCGACGCTGCGTAAAAAGTTGTGGGCAGGTGATCGCGTTGGCGCATGTAACGAGTTGCCGAGGTGGGTTTACGCCAAGAAGAAAAAGTTACCTGGCTTAATTAAACGCCGCTCAAATGAGCGGCGTTATTGTTTGAGGGATTTGTAATGTTTAACGACTTTAAAACCACAGTGCTGCTATGCATTGTCATCATTTTAGCCACGGTAGTTGGTTTTGGCGCGTTAGGCATTACCTCACTTAAAGCTAAAAACGGAACATTAAGCCATGACTTGCTGCAATCGCAAGTTAGCGTGGATGCGTTATTGAGCAGCAACGCTAACAAAGATGAACGCATCAAAACGCTTGAACGTGATCACCGCATTATCACCGAGCTAAATACTTCGCACCGCAAGCAAGTAGCCGATCTCCAATCGACGTTAGATCACAAACTAGAACGTGCTAATCAGCTAAGGACATCAAACCATGAGCCAACTAAAACATGGGCTAATACTGATTTGCCTAGTGATGCTGTGCAGCTGCTCAAGCAAACCGATTGTGAAAGTGGTGACACAGACCAAAACGGTTTATGTGTTACCGCCCCCTGATTGGCTTGAGCTTTGTGATAACCCACGTTTTATCGGGTTCTCAAATCTGGATTTACTGAATCATTCCCTTACTCAAACCAATGCGCTAGCAAGTTGTAATGCAAACATGCTGCGCCTACAACAATGGCGGCAGCAATATGAGCATAACGACTGACCTAAGTGCAAAACTCACCTCGTTATTGTCTTACATTGCTTCGTTTTTTACCGCTGCAGGCAGTTATGTGAACGATATGGATATTGGGGTGTTAGTCGGCGTGTTGTGTGCTGTGTTTACCGCGTTTATTAACTGGTTTTATCAGGCCCGTAAGAGACAGGGTGAAAAACACATACAAACGTTGCAAGCACAATTACTCGCCAAACAATTACAGCATATTGAACAAGAACGATGTAGCCATGTGTTAGACGATATTCACAAGGACTAGCTAATGGCACGTATTCAAACACCCGACGCCGAGCCAGTGCTACTGAATAAAACCGACCTGTGCAAAAGTTTGGGCATTAGTACTCAGGCGTTCGATAAGTGGGATGTGCCGATACACAGTAAAAAAGGCCGTGAGTGTTTATACACCATGAGCGACGTGGTGGGTAACCGCGTGGCTAATGAGCGTAAAAAACATGTAAGCAATCCAACGCCCGAAGATAACGAAAAACCCAATATCGACTTTGAGCGTTACCGCTTAATCAAAGCGCAAGCCTACGGCCAAGAGCTTAAAAACGAAAAAGACGGCAAAGAAGTGGTTGAGGTGACGTTTTGCTCGTTTGTGCTTAGCCGTATTGCCGCGCAAATATCGCCGGTGCTGGACCAAATACACATTCGTGTAAAACGTAAATTCCCCGACATGCCTGAACGCACCATAGACGCTATTCGCGCCGAAGTGATTAAAAGCCAAAACACCGCCGCTGAACTGGCCAACGGCATTGAGGATTTATTAGATGAATATATCAGAAGCACAGATTAAAAATTTGAAAGCTGCTGTCGCTGCTGGCCTTAAATCGTTTTATCGTCCACCTATGTTGACCTGTAGTGAATACGCCGACACGCATTTTTATATGTCGTCTGAATCATCGTACACCGAAGGCAAATGGGAAAGCTTACCGTTTCAAATCGGTATATTAAATGCTATGGGTAACGACCAAATCACCACGCTGAACATTATGAAGTCTGCGCGTGTGGGTTACACCAAAATGCTGATGGCCAATGCTGGCTACAAGATAGAACACAAAAAGCGTAACGTGCTGATATACCAGCCACGTGACGGTGCCGCCAAAACGTTTATGAAAAAACACGTTGAAACCGCAATACGTGATATGCCGATTTGGAAAGCCCTAGCGCCGTGGATTGGCCGCAAGCATAAAGACAGCACCTTAGAAGATAAAATTTTTACCAACGGTAAAACCTTAATGGTGCGTGGTGGTACCGCCGCGGCTAACTATCGTGAAATATCAACCGATGACGTTATTTACGATGAGTTAGCCGGTTTTGATGAGTCAATCGAACACGAAGGTAATGCCACATCGTTGGGTGACACCCGTGTTGAACTGTCGTTGTTTCCTAAATCGATACGGGGTTCAACGCCTAAAGTATTAGGGACCTGCCAAATTGAAAAGGCCTGTAGCGAAAGCCAGTACCAATTTAGATTCAACTTGCCTTGCCCACATTGTGATGAATTGCAGCATTTAAAGTGGGGCGGTAAAACTGAACCCTTTGGTATTAAGTGGCAAGGTAGCGAGCCAAAAACAGCCTATTACGTTTGCGAGCACTGCGGTTGTTGCATTGAAAACAATCAACTGCATGACATGGAAGAACACCCAAGCGCTTTATGGATATGCGACAAAACGGGTGTTTACACCTCAGACTTTATTTCTTTTTTTGATAAAGACGGCGACGACTTTTTAACGCCCGAAAATATCTCGATTTATATCTGGTCGGCCTATAACACGCTTAACAGTTGGGCCAAGTTAGTCACTGAGTTTTACAAAGCTAAAGGTGATAAAGAAAAGTTACAAACCTTTGTTAACACAAAATTGGGCCAGCCATGGGACAACGACAACGGCGAACGCATCGAGTGGGAAGACTTAGGCCGTCGCCGCGAAATGTACCCCAACGGCAAAATGCCCGATTGGGTTGTGTATGTCACCGCGGGTGTTGATACCCAAGACGACCGATACGAAGGCCGTGTTTGGGGGTGGGGTGCAGGTAAAGAGTGCGGCTTAATCGATAGGTTTATTTTGTATGGCGACCCAGCCAGCCAAGTGCTACTCGATAAAGTCGCGCAGCGCTTAAACCAAAGTTACCCCCGTAACGACGGCATTGTGTTGAGTATTGGCACAACGTGTTGGGATTCGGGCGGCCACTACTCCGATACCGTTTACTCAATGAGTAAAAAGTTGGGTTTGTTTCGCGTGGTACCCATTAAAGGCGCCAATATGTACGGCAAGCCAATTGCCAATTTCCCGCGTAAGCGAAGCAACAAAGGTGTGTATTTAACCGAGGTGGGTACCGACAACGCCAAAGAGTTGATCATGGCCATGATGCGCACTCAACCCAGTGTTGATACGCGTACACCTGGTGCAATCCATTTGCCACTGAACGACAGCATTTGTGATGACACCGAACTGCAACAGTTAACGTCTGAACGCAAATTGCCGACACGCCGCGACGGTCGCATTGTTTATCGCTGGGAAGCTGGCGGCAGACGTAACGAAGCGCTGGACTGTTTTGTGTATGCCTTGGCTGCGCTGTATATCGCCATTGACAGGTTTGGCATTAATCTCGACTCGCTCAGTAAAGTGATAACCAATAAAGACGAAAACCCATCATCAACCGATGAATCCCCCAAACCCAAAAAACCGAAAAAGAGCCAAGCCAATAACTGGCTAAATGGTGGTTCGGTTAAATCAGGAGGCTGGCTGTAATGTCAAAGCAAGAAGCGGCAGACATGGTCGCGCTGTATATCGAAGCCGAAAAAGATGTACTGGCGGGTAAGTCCGTTAGCATCAACGGCAAGATGATGAGTACAGAAGACCTGGAACAAATTCGTAAAGGCCGCATGGAATGGCAGCGCACCTTAAGCATGTACACCCGCCCACGGGGTACCACACTCGCCCGATTTAACTAGGAATCAATATGAGCATTATTAACGATGCACTATCGTATTTATCCCCTGGCTGGGCGCTAAAACGACAGGCGGCCGCGATGAGTTATCGCAACCTTAAAGGTTACGAAGCTGCTAGCCCAAGCCGAACCCATAAAGCCAACAAAGAAGGGCGCGGTGCCAACCAAGCGGTGTTTGCTGCAGGTAAAAGCTTGCGCGAACAAGCGCGTTGGTTAGACGAAAACCACGACCTGAGTATTGGTATTTTAGATCGCATGGAAGAGCGGGTAATTGGTGCCCAAGGCATTGTGGTTGAGCCACAGCCCCGCAGTATTAGTGGTGAAATACTGGATGATTTGGCCAATGATATTCAGCGTCGTTTTGCTGCATGGTCATTAAAGCCTGATGTAACAGGGCGCTACACACGGCCAGAGCTTGAACGCTTAGTGTTACGTACCGCATTGCGCGATGGTGAAGTATTCGGCCATCAAGTGCGTGGCAAGGTGGCTAAGTTTGGTCATCTCAACCCGCAAGGCACGCAATACAGTATTGAGGCGTTAGAGCCTGATTACATTCCGTTTGAACTTAACGATGTATCCACCCGCGTTCGACAAGGGTTAGAGGTTAATGGTTGGGGGCAGGTGGTTAATTACCATGTTTTGTTTGATCACCCGTCTGACCAAATTGGCTTTCGCTACAAAACTAAAGCCGTACCCGCCAGTAACATGCTGCACCTTGGCATGTTTAAGCGTTTGCACCAGCTGCGCGGTATCAGTATTTTTCACGGCATTTTAACCCGCCTTGGCGACATTAAAGACTATGAGGAATCTGAACGGGTAGCCGCTCGTATTGCTGCAGCGTTAGCGTTTTACATCAAACGCGGTGACGCCAGTATGTTTGGCCTAGATGGTGATGCTAAGGCTGACCGCGAAATAAACATTGCACCAGGCATGACCTTTGACGATCTTGCTGTTGGTGAAGATGTCGGCATGATTGAGTCAAATCGCCCCAACGTGCATTTAGTCGATTTTCGTAATGGCCAGTTAAAAGCCTGTGCTGCGGGTACCCGAGGCAGTTACTCGAGCATTGCCCGTGACTATCAAGGTAGCTACTCAAGCCAACGCCAAGAGCTGGTTGAGCAAGATGAGTCTAACCGCATTATGCAGCAATGGTTTTGTGCCGGTTGGGCGCGGCCTGCGTTTCGTAACTGGTTGGAAATGGAGTTAATGAACAAGCAAGACCCATTAACCCTGCCGCCAGACATCGACACCCGCACCTTGTTTGATGCCGTTTATTACGGCCCCACCATGCCATGGATAGACCCCCGCAAAGAAGCCCAAGGGTGGGAAATGATGCTGGCGGGAAACGTTGCCACCGAGGCTGACTGGGCGCGAGCTCGTGGCCGTAATCCAAGCGAAGTTAAACGCCAACGTCAACGTGAGGTGAAGTTTAACCGCGAAAACGACATGGTCACGGGTAACGACCCAGAGCCACAAGACGGAGTAACCCCAAGTGAAAAAGACAAAACTGCATCTGGCGCTAACCGCCGCAATGATAATGCCAAGCGCATCAGTGAGCTTGACCGAGAGTAAAGAGAAACGCGGTTTCTACAGCATGAAAGGTGCTGCCAATGGCGTGGTCGAATTAATTTTATATGGCGATGTTGGTTGGGACTTTACCGCCAAACAAATCGCCACTGACCTACGCGCAATGGGCAAAGTGTCGCAGATTAAAGCCTACATTCAATCGGGTGGCGGCGATGTGATGGACGGCATGGCCATTTATAACATTCTTGCTCGCTGGCCTTGCCAAAAGTCGATTTGTATTGAGTCGGTTGCAGCGTCTATGGCCAGTGTTATTTGCATGGCATTCGATACCGTGATTATGCCCTCCAATGCCTTTTTGATGATCCATAGCAATTGGGGCGGTGCCGTTGGTACTGCTGATGATTTACGTGAATACGCAGACTTGCTCGATAAGTGGCGCTCAAGCATGGGCAAGGCTTATCAAGATAAAGCCGGCGGTAAGTTAAGTGATGAACAGCTAGGACAATTTTTTAAAGAAGACACTTGGTTGTCTGCACAAGAAGCGGTTGCTCTTGGGCTAGCAGATGAAGTGATAGAACCGATGCAAATGGCTGCATCAATTAATTTTAAACGACTGAAGGACTTTAATAATATGCCTAAAGCATTACAAACCCTGCTAGCACAACAGGGCAATATCGGTGCTACCACCCCAAACCCGCCTGCGCCAGCAGCTAATCCACCAACACCCGCTGCATCGGTACCAGCACCCGCGGCACCGTCGCAAGCTGATATTCAAGCTGCAGCTAAGGCAATGAACAAGGCGCGTATCGACGGTATTAACAGTGCATTTGTTCATTTCCCGCAATTAGCTGAACTTAAAAATAGCTGTATTGCCAATGATGATGTTGACGCAGAAAAAGCCAAAGACATGATTTTGGCTAAGTTGGGTGAAGACACTACGCCGTGTGCTGTGCTGCCTCGCACGACGATTCACTCGAGCAACGGTAACATTGTGGGTGACTCAATTCGTGCCCAGCTATTAACCCGTGCAGGCCACGCAGAGCGTGAGGCATCAAATGCTTATGCTAGTTATAACTTGCGCGATCTTGCCCGTGCCTCATTAACGGATCGTGGTATTGGGGTGTCTGGCATGAACCCTTTGCAAATGGTGGGGTTAGCGTTTACTCATTCATCATCTGACTTTGGCAACATCTTGTTAGATATCGCTAATAAGTCAGTATTAATGGGTTGGGAAACTGCCGAAGAAACGTTTGAACGCTGGACTAAAAAAGGTCAGTTAGGTGATTTTAAGATTGCCCAGCGTGTCGGACTAGGTGACTTCAACAGCTTGCGTCAAGTGCGTGAAGGTGCTGAATACAAGTACGTGACAGTGGGTGATCATGCACAACAAATTGCACTGGCCACATACGGCGAACTGTTCTCTATTACTCGCCAAGCTATCATCAATGATGATATGAGCATGCTAACCGACATTCCAATGAAAATGGGCTTTGCAGCTAAAGGCACCATTGGTGATTTGGTTTATGCGGTGCTTACGCAAAACCCCAAAATGGCAGACGGAAAAGCCTTGTTCCATGCCGACCACGGCAACTTAGGTTCTGGTGCGCCAAGTGTGGCGGCGATTGATGCTAACCGCATGTTAATGCGTAAGCAAAAATCGGGTAATCGTAGTCTGAATATTCGTCCTGAATTTGTGTTGTGTCCTGTAGGGCTCGAAACCACAATGAACCAGATCATCAAGTCTAGTTCGGTTAAAGGCGCTGATGTTAATGCGGGTATTGCTAACCCTATCCAAAACTTTGCTGAAGTGATTGCTGAACCTCGTTTAGATGATAGCAGTGCAACACAATGGTTCCTTGCCGCTGGTAAAGGACGCGACACCATTGAAGTGGCTTATCTTGATGGTATCGACACGCCTTATATTGAACAGCAACAAGGTTTCACCATTGATGGTGTTGCAACCAAAGTGCGTATTGATGCGGGTGTTGCACCACTTGATCACCGTGGATTGGTTAAATCAACAGGTGTGTAACACGCATCCATTTCAAACAAAAGCGGCCGCTAACTCGATTGAGTCAGCGGCCTTTTTAATGGCAAATTGTTAACGTAATTGGGAAAAAACCTTATGAAAAATTGTGTAGCAGATGGTAATACCATCGACTTTATCGCCACGGCAGCCGTTGCCAGTGGTGACCCAGTATTATTAGGTAAAGTGGTTGCCGTGTCGCTTGGCAATGTTGCTATTGGTGAACCAGGTGTGGGTGCAACTGAAGGCGTGTATGAATTGCCAAAAGTGACCGCCGATGACATTACCCAAGGTGGGCAGGTGTATATCAAGGCTGATGGCATGATCACTAGTGTTGCATCGGGCAATACCTTAGCAGGGAAAGCTTGGGCAGATGCGGCTAACCCGAGTGATAGCGTTTGGGTAAAAATTAATGCCTAGCTTGGGGGCGGTATTTGCTGATCGGGTAAATGCCAAAATAGTACGGGTGTTTCAACGCTTGGCTGACCCGTGCGACTTTGCCCCAGTGGACGGGGCAACACCCTACACCCGTTTGGTATCGTTAGACGATAATGGCAGCGAAATTGCCGCATCGGCTAATGAGTATGTGCCCGAGTTAGTCATGCGTGCTGAGTTTCTACTTAGTGAGGGTGATGTTAACTCAGGTGATATTTTCACTATTGGCGCTACTGAATGCCGATTAACGCAAAAGGTTAGCACCGATTCAGTGTGTGTGACCTATGTGTATTTACAAATGTAGGTGTTGTTATGGCATTAACAAGCACAGGATTTGATGCAGTTGATCGCGAGCTAAAACGCATGCGTGATGCACAATCACCCGCAATTGCTAAGGCTATAGACGATGCAGCTAAATTTGGTAACCAACTTGCTGTAAATGGAATATTCACAAAATACGGCTTTAAGTCTAAGTCGTATGTTGAACAGCATTTCAGTATCAGCATTAACCCCAAAACCCTAACCGCATCAATTAGCGCAAGGATGCGCCCCAGCACCTTAACCCGCTTTGCTAGTCCCCGATATAAAGTGGGTAAGCGAGCGGCAAGGGTCGCCGGTGGCTTTAGCATAAACGTTATTCGCAATAAGCCTGTGTGGTTTAGTGGTGCGTTTACTGTCATTGGCCGCAACGGCAATCAACTAATGTTCAGTCGCAAAAAGGGTGATAACTCTTGGCGCAGCTTGAGTGGACAAAAAGCGTTATACGGCCCTTCAGTGGCAGGCAGTTTTGGCTTTATGCGTGACGATTTAGAGCCACCCATTATTGCCCATCTGCGTAAAAAATACGGCCAATACGCTAACTAGTCTTTTACCAGGCATCGAGGTACCCATGATCCAAACCCTGATAGACCGACTCAAGTTGGTTGACGGCGCAACTGTGCGTGAAGGCTTTTATGCCCAAGGCCTTGCAAAAGAACAGCAGTTTATCTTTTTGCAACCTTACACCGACTTGTTCGGCGCTAAAAACGGCATCAACCCTTACCGTGACGATCTCGCATTGCAAGTTGTTGCTGGTATCAACTTAAGCAAATCGACTGCCCCAACTGCAGAACTAATCAATTTAGTTCGCGACATTCGCAGCGCATTCTTTAAAGACGAACGTAATACCGAAAAACCGTCATGGCTACCCAAAGCTATTACGTTTAAAGAATCTGAGCCCTGTAAATACATCATGCCCGAAGCCCACGAAAAACATGGTCTGGCGGTCATCACTTTAACCTTAATTCATACAGTACCATTCGGAGAAAAACTATGAGCGAGACAGTAGTTGAAAGCTACATCGGATCGGCGATTCTTTATATCGACGGCCGTGATTGTGGCAACGTTAGCGGTGTAAAGCTTGCTATTGAACAAGAAACAAAGTCTTTACCTAATTACCGTGGTGGCGGCGGTTATATCGATGAAGTCACCCTAATTAAATCAGTTAGCTTAAGTGCTACATTTTATGACTTTAACAACGAAAACTTAGCCTTAGCGATGCGCGGTAAAATTGACATATTAACCGCCGCGCCAGTAGCTGATGAAGATATCATCGCAGTGCTAGACGGGTTAGCGCAAACCGCCCAAATGATTGATACCACGATAGCGCCTGTTGTTAAAAACACTGCTGGCGATGTTACCTATACGTTGGATGAAGATTATGTGGTGAGCGCTGCTGGAATTCGCGCGTTATCTGCAGGAACCATTACTGCAGGGCAGGCATTAACCGTGAGCTACACCAGCCAAGCGGGTAACGCTTTGCAGGCATTAACGGAATCAGGCAAAACGGTTGGTGTGGTAATTGACGGTATTAACGATTCAACCGGCAAACCGTGGGTGCTTAAGTTTTATAAGTGGAAGCCTACACCAACATCAGGTTTAGACTTGATCGGCGACGATTATGGTTCGTTTGACATCGAAGGTGGCGTATTGGCCAACACGGCAATTGTTGCTGCAGGTAAGTCTAAGTTCTTTGTGCGTAGCGCAGCGTAAAAACGTTTTACCTCAACAACCCACAGCAGCAATGTTGTGGGTTTTTTATTTTATTTTTTAACGCTAATTTGGTGATGTATGAGTTTCAAAGACCAAGTCATTAACCTGATCATTCAGGGCAAAGATTTATTTTCAAGCGAAGCCAAAAAGTCTGAAAAGGCCGTGGCCGAGTTAGCGGCAGAAAGTGAAATTTTAAATGCACGCTTAAAAGAGTTAGAAGATCTTCAAGCGGCCGCCAATTCAATTGATGGTTTAACTGCATCAATCAGTAAAGGCGAACGTGCCTATAAAGATAACTCGGTTGCACTCGACAAGTTAGTCACTGAACAAAAGGCAGCCGTTAAAGAATTAAAACAACTAGAGGCTGCTCAAAAGGCGGCTGAAGGTTCCACTAATCAACTTGAGCAAGAATACAATCAAGCTCAAGCGGCATTAGTTAAATACGAAACCGAGCTACAACAAGCTCGAGTTGAAGTGGCAAAACTTAGTACCGAACAGCAGCAAGGTGCCACGGCCAGTAAAGAGCAAGCAACCGCATTAACCAAAGCCAGTGCTGATTTACAAAAATTAACTAATGAGCAAAGCAGTGCAAAAAATGCGGCCAACGAACTTGCCACAGCATTAGATAAACAGCGACGAGATCTGCTTGAGGTTAGTACAGCCACCGAAGCGGCTAGTCGCAATAAAGCTGATTACACATTAAAGGTTAAAACTGCTCGCACCGAGGTAAACCAGTTAGCGAGCAGCATTAATAAGAATAAAACCGAGTTAGACAAAAATACTGCCAGTTTAAAAACGGCTGGTATCAGCATGGAGAATCTTGCTGATGCCACCAAGGATTTAAAGCAGCAACAAGCCGCTGCAGAAACCGCATTAAGCGGCGTTAACACCAAGCTTGAAAAGCACAATAAATTATTAAACGAGTCGCAAAAGCAAGCCGGTGATTTTGGTGGCAGCATTAAAAGTGCAACTTCCTCACTGGTTGCCATGGCTGGTGCCTACATTGGTATCGATAAACTTTGGGAAAGTCTTAAGTCGGTACTTACTGCAGGTGATGAAGCCAAAGCCTTTGGTGTGCAAATGACCGCTATGATGGGCAGCATTGCCAGCGGTGAGCAGGCAACCCAGTGGATTAAAGACTTTGCTAACAATACGGGTACCCGTTTAGATACCGCTAAGCAAGCCTTTGCATCGTTAAAAACATTTGGCATTGATCCAATGAATGGATCATTACAGTCAATGGTCGATTACAACGCACGCTTAGGTGGAAGCCAAGAAAAATTAGAGGGAATTATTCTCGCGGTTGGACAAGCATGGGCTAAGCAAAAACTGCAAGGTGAGGAAATATTACAGCTGGTTGAGCGCGGCGTTCCTGTGTGGGACTTGCTTGAAAAAGTTACGGGTAAAAACGTGACTCAGTTGCAAAAAATGAGTGCGGCAGGCGAGTTGGGCCGCGATGTAATGAAGCAACTGTTTGACGAAATGGGCAAGCAAGCCAACGGCCAAGCATCAAAAAGCTTAGACCTGTTGGGTGGTCAGATTAATTTAATCTCAAACAAGTGGACCGAGTTTAAGCAAATTATTGCTGACTCAGGTGCATACCAGGTGGCGGTTGATTTACTTAAAGACATTAACGCAAGGTTTGATGAGTTAAATAAAAGCGGAAAGATAAAGGAAGCCGCACAGGATATCAGTGATTTTTTTACCACCATACTTAAGGATGGTGGCGATAGCATTAAGGGCACACTAGAAAATATTACTGCATTCACAACGGGTTTAAATGTTGTATCTGGTAGTTTGCGTGCGTTGTTCAATGGTTTGTCGTTAATGGTATCCGCTTTTGGTGCTGCGGTTGCTGGTGCGTTTGCTATGTTCCCATTGGGTATGGCAAAGGCGCTTAGTGTTTTTGGTACCAATACGCTTTCAAATAAGTTTCAAGAGACTGCTGATGCGCTACTTTCAATATCTAAAGCATATGTTGATCAAGTTAAACAGGATGCTGAAGATGTTGCGGCAGCGCTTAAACAAGCAGGTGTAGACATCAAAATTGATTCTGATGAAACGACAAAAACACAGGTTGAGAATGCAGCAAAAGTTAAAGAAGCCATGCAATCTCAAGCCGAGGCACGCTATAGCGCTTACCAAAAGGATGTTGCAACCAGTGAGAAATTATCAGACCTAGCTCAAAAAGAAGTTGATGATTGGAAGGCTCGACAAAAGGCAGCAGAAGATCATTACAAGAACTTAAAAAATAGCGGTACCGCAACGTTAGAGGAAATCGAAGCCGCCGAAACAAGGTATGGTAATGCCACCTTAAAAGTAACTGATTTGTTGATTGCTCAATATTCTGCCCAGCGTGATTTAACCGATTCACAATTAAAGCTAAACGCTGCGACTGTCGTTTTTCTATCTGCTCAAAGCGAGCTTGCCGACAGAGAGTTAAGCAAGGTTCGCGATGCTTACATCGAGGGCACTGCATCAGTTGAGGACTACGAGACAGCCCAAACCAAAGCAAAATCGGCAGCAGAAGCATTAGCGAAAGCACAAGGTGAATTAGCTGACTCAACCGACGCACAAACAAGGGCTGTTAATGATTATGAAGCAGCGATGGAGCAAGCTAATGTCACAACATTAAAGTCACTGCAAGATTTAGCGGCCAAAGCAAAAATAGCTTATAACCAGACTAGTGAAGCCATTAAAAATGGAGTTGGCTCAACTTATGACGCTGAGCAGGCATTTTTAAAATATGCAGAAGCATCGATAAAAGCCGCTGCTGCAGGTGATAAGCAAGTTGATGCTAGCATTCGCCAACAAGCTGCCAACCTTGGCTTAAGCGATAATATTGAGGGTTTAATCAAGCAGTATTATCGACTTAAAGACTCGCAAAAGGACTTGGTTGATGATGTTAATGATACTGAAGAGCAAATAAATACTGCGAACCAAGACATTGGCACTACCATGGAAAACACCATGGGTGTTGTGGTTAAAAGTGCGCAACAAGCAGGTTCTACATTAGCTAGTGTTGCTAAGTTTTTCACTGACTATTTAAAAAGTGTTACCGCTGAAGTCGCCGAGCTCAGCACGGGTGCTGTCGCTTACTTTAAGTCGATACTCTATGGCCAAAGGTTATTAACTGACTCAAGCAGTGAGCTAGATAAAACCATTGAAGTTTATAAAAAACTAAGTGGTGAGATTGGTGATCTGCTCGATGTGCAAGCCAAGTCAGTCGATTTTACCGGCATTACTAATTTTGCCCGTAAAGCCGAGATAGCCGGTAAACAAGCGCAGGCTGCATATTATGGCCAGCGCATTGAACTGCTTAAAATGGTTGATGCACTCGACGCTGCTGAAAGTGGCAATGTTGGCTTAATCAACAGTGCAGAACGTGCCGCTAATTCAATGAACTTGATGAATGATCAAGACTTGGGTTTGCTGCGCACAGCTATTGATTCGGCTAAATCGAGCATGGACTCATTGCGTGAAAGTGCGCAATCAACTCTCGACACTTTGCAAGATGAACTTGACGGCTACCTAGGCCGACAAGATGAAATCGAAAAGCGCCGTTATCAGCAAGAGCTTGCCGACATTAAAACCCAGTTAGCCAAGGCTGAATCTACGGGTGATAAAACACTGATCACCCAACTGAGGGAAGCCGAAAAAACGCTAAACAAGGTTTACGCTTACCGCACTGCCGAAATAAAAGCCCAGCAAGACGCTAGCGAAAAGCAAGCCATTAGCGACGCTGCTACCGCTAAACAACAAACCAATGCCGCCAGTTCGGTGCAAACCAATGTGACCACTCAAACTAAGCCAAACACGGCTACCACAACGACAACTAGCAGCGACACTGTCGTGTTGCAGTTACAAGTGGGTAACCGCACGTTTGATGCGCAAACCAAGCGCAGCATTGTGAATGAGTTAGTTGCTGAAATTAAGCGTTTGCAGTCGGTGGGTGGTTAGTTTGGCTTGGCCACTTTTCGTAAATTAAAAACGAGGCGCTATGTATAACACCACTATCGACACCATTGTGTTGACCGAGCCATTGCATTGGATCAATCGCAACAATACCCAGCGAGTATCCGCCAATATGAAGCGGGCACTTAACGGTGCCCCGCATATTCAACAAACGGTAATCCCTGCAGGTATTACGTTAGAGCTTGGCAGTAAAGATGGTTGGATGCTCCGCAGTGAGTTTGAACAACTACAAGCCCATGCAGCGATAACCCTCAATGAGTTCACCATCAACCAAGACGGCAGTGACATTAATGTGGTGTGGGATAACACGCAAACCAGTGTGATTACTGGTGATGATGTTGACGACCAATTGGGCGGCTATCCGTTACTGACCAACGTGGTATTACGATTTTTAACGCTGTAACTCAACACACACAGGTGGCCCATGAGCATTACCCGTAATGATTTAAAGATATTTAAACCCGAGCAGTTGGGTACCAGTGACGATGCAGGTGGTCAACGCACCCGTAATGCGGTGCAGTCTGGCAAGTTAAATGAGTTGTTTACTGCTATTTCTGACATTGACCATGCGCAATCGTCGCTCGATATTATGAAGTGTTATCCAGCATTAGACACCACCGACACTGGTACCTTGCTCGATGCTCATGTCTTTATTAGTCAACCGCCAACCGATCCGCTTGTGTCTATGCTGTTGGTTGAGGCTGATGCATTAGATGACGAAGACCGTATGGTCGAAATGAAAGAGATTTTAGAATCGTCAGTTACTGCTGGTTCATTAATCCGTGAAGGCGCACCTGGCTTCTTACCTAATCAAAACAGTTTTAGTCGCGAGTATTTACAGTCTACGTATATGTTCGACGGCAAAGAGTATCGCAAAACCACCAGTTTACGAGTGGGCCAAGTGATTGCGATTGCAGTTGAGTACCCGGGCATTGAAGATGCTGATTGGCCACGCAAGATACATTACGCCATGGTGACCGATACTAATGCACCAGGTAACAGCGAGGGCAATATAGTATTTGATCCACCAATCGATTTTGCTACACCTGAATATAATGTCACCGTAAATGCTACAAGTAACTGCACTAAGCTTCGCTTAACCAACGAAGCCAGCCCATTAACGTTTCATGGTGTGAGCAAGTTAACTGCCGCAAGTAGCAACAAGAATCTAGCCGTGCAAGCAGTGCAGCAAAACCTATTGCCAGTAGTGTTAAGTGAACAAGTTAAAACAGGGCAAGCAATTAGCGACGGCGATATAGTGCGTAAAACCGTATCGCAAATGGCATCGACTGCGCAAAGCTATCAGTTCGCCTTGGTTGATGTGTTGCAGGGTACCAACATTGCCGTTGATTACACTCCAATCACCAGTTACACATCGGGTGGTATTCAGTACGGTAGTGATGATGCCATTGTGGTTGTTAGTAGCGACACGGTAAGTGTGACGTTATCACGCAAGCCTGACTTAAATACCCCAGTGTCGTTGCAATACATCTCGGGTGTGTCATATCAAAACTATGATAATGCTGATGCATTTCCTGCCGATCGTGAGTTGGTACCCAACACGTTAACAGGCAAGGTGACTTATCAGGGAAGTGCATTGCCGTTTACTGAACGTGATGGTGCGTTATATATTTCGACCGTATCGGGAGTGGGCTCGCTTGTGGTTCGTGAAGAAATACGCGCGGCGATTGTGGATTATCAAACTGGCAGCATCACATTAGAGTCTGGCATGACTGACTTAATCTATGTTGGATTAGTGATTGCGCCAGAGTCAGCCAATATGGCCACGTTTGTACTGAATGCCAGTGATGCATTGTTAGATACCTTTTACCTGCAAGTATTTACCGTGGGTGATGTGTTAATCAGCGCCAGCTGTGACAGTAACGGCACGGTAACGGGTACAGGCATAAGCGGCAGTATTGTGAATAACTTGGTGCAGTTATCGTTTACTCAAAACGTTAAGTTAAGCACCTTGCGTTACGATATTACCGAGCAAGTGCGCAACTTACCGCCTGCTGATATTTATGGCCTAAACCCATTGCGCATCCCCAATGCGGGTATTGTCGATATTTATCGTGCCTGGGGCACTATCGCGGTGTCACACACTGACTATCAAAATGTTGTTAGTCCAAGTAATGGTGCGGTAATTACCATTCGCACTGGCAGTAACTTTGTTGATATTACCGACTCAACCGGCGCCAGTTTGTGGACCGCAACCAGTGATCACTTTAGCGTTGATAGCGTAGCCGGCACGGTTACGTTAAACAGTGACTTTAGCGGATTTACTGCGCCGTTTATTTTAAGTGACACCATTAGCGAGTTAGCTTTGGTCACTGCGGTTAGTGTCAATACAGTCACGATTTCAACGGCGTTATCGCGTGAGTATCCCATTGGCTCAAGTGTGGCCAGTGTGCAAATACTTGGAGACTTACAAGCGCGAGTCGGTAAGGTGCGCGACATGACCAGCTGGGCCAACAACTGGGACTTAGACGGTGACGCAGCCCAAGGCACGTTAAACACAGTAGATTACCCGATTGAGGTAACTAATGCGGCGGCAGTGAATGAGGATTGGGCCTTAGTGTTTACGTCTTCAACATCGTTCCGCTGTGTGGGTAAGCGTATTGGCCAAATTGCCATAGGCGATACGTTAAACGACTTTGCCCCAATTAATGCGCTAACCAATCAACCTTACTTTGTTATTCGCTCTGGTGCGTTCGGTGCTGGTTGGAATCCTGGTGAAGCCATTCGCTTTGCCACGATAGCCAGCGCTAAACCCGTAATGCCCATTCGTACTGTGCAAGCAGGCCACAGCCAAATCAACACCGACCGCGCTGTATTAGCGTTTCGCGGTAACGAAGCTTAATCATTTTAATAGCAATAGTGCCGACAGTAATGTCGGTACCGCTTTCGCGTGAGGAAAAATCATGGGATTACCTGTTACAGTTTATCGAAGCACAGATGCAGGTGCACCAAGCATAGGTACATGTAAACCGTCTGAAATTATTAATATTCTCAAGAAATGTCTAGTATCTGGGTATGGCTCAACAGCTCCATTAGGTTGGACCATTGTTGCAGAGAATACTGGCACCAGAAATATTATGTTTTCAAACAATATATCTGGTGGGGGATCTGGCGGTTGTGTGAACGTGAAATCACATAATGGTGCAGATACTGATGGTAACGGCATGTGGTATCAACCATGTCGTTCAGCAACAAGTGTTACCTCAATGACTAATAAAGGGTATATATGCTCAACTCAATGTGAAAGTTATTTGGGATTCGATGTGTGGGTTGTGGTAGGTACGGCTGTTGGCTTTTTCTTGATTATGGGTAAGAGTGTCAATTCATCAGGATATTCAACTTGGGTTAATTCTGATGAGAGAGTTGTTTACTGCGGTGATTACAATAGTGGCCTCAGTGGTGACGTAAGTAGAATGATTTCATTTTCTGATTTCTATGCTGCAAAAAATGCCTCTAATGCTAGCACTGCACCGTCATGGCCTGAACTATTCGGCTCAAATCGTATGAACCCAACATCAAGTCAGATTTTTAGAATATATGATACAGATGGTGCAGCTAATAAATATGCTGAATATTGTGTAAATTGTAGCTTTAATTCTTTGGGTACAGAAAGTTTAGATCATGCCGATCCAGTGTTTGATGAGCGAATAGGTGAGTGGTGGATTCAGGCATATGGTTTTCAAATCGGATACCCAAGTTCAGCTGGCTACAATGATAGAATTGGTGTTCCTAGAACTACTTCTGGTTTAAGTCCATATATAAGAGGGAGATTATATGGTTTGCTTGAGGTTGAACTAGCACGCTGGTCAACTCAAACTTGGCCTTTTTATAAAGATTTTAATAATCAACAACACCTTGCATTACGAAGCTCAACAGGTGGTGTAAGTACATTTCTAAATCTAGTGGAGTGGTAATATATGGCTACTCTAGGTTTGTTTTCTATATTACCTACGATTCAACAAGTGCCTGTTGGATTAATCGAAATCGATACTGACCCTGATGCAGAAATAATTTTGATTATTTCAAGAGAATCATCAGAGGTTTTATTTGCTGGGGTAGCAATGTCATTGACAAAAGTTGTCATGCCGATTGAGTACGCAACAAAGAATGAGCTTTTGGTGATGATTTTAGATAATGACAAGCAGTACAACGCAGCTGTTTTAGATGGCGTTAGAGCATCAGTTATAAACTTGTCTGAGACTTAAATATGATTGAATTACGCTTTAGTCAGCCATGGCCTAATGCCACCTCACCAATAACGATTCGGTTCATTGGTGAGGTGGTACCAGAGCCGCCAATCCGTCCACCATCTTTGGGTATTGATTTAGGCGTAACTTGGCAACCGCCATTACTCGCTGCCAATGATTATCAACTCACAAGCGCTAGTGAACGCATTGGTAATCAAGTTAATTTAGGTGTGTTATCAAATGCTGCAACCGACTTCTATGTAATATTGCCATGGCAAAGTAAACCACTAACCCAGAATCAAACCACAATATCTTATTCGGCTAATCCATTAACTGAGTTAACCATAAACTGGCAATGGTTTGTTGCGCCTGGTGTTGAGCAATATTTTACATTGGAGTGGTTGGTACCGAATCAACACATCACCGTTATGTCTGTCGATTGGCAAGTGGCACCAAGGCTAAATACGCTGCAGGCTGATATCAATTGGTGTGATGGCGCACCATTAGTTAATGATATCACCACCGCTTACAGCTATGGCAATGTTAGACTAATTCAGCCAAGCATTGCTTGGGGCCCACATACCGCCAGTTGGATTTGTTCAACTCGCTATCGACCTCCTACGGGTAAGGTGACGATTCGGTTTAGCGAACCTTGGTCAAGTTCAAGCAGTCCATTGCTGCTGCGTTTTACCGCATCAGCAAACTATTGCTACTTTGACGACGGTGGCGGTTTAGTTGACGCCAACCCAAGCTTACCCAGCCTTGATTTTGAAACCCCCATTGAACCACAACTGCGCAGGTATTATTTAATGCAGCCAACCATTACGTGTGTGCGTGTGTCTGATGACGTACCGATTGTGATTAGCAATATCAGTATCAGCCGCAGCCGTGGCCAGTGGGCCAGTTCGGTGAGTATCGATTTTTCAAGTCGCATCGATGCCAGCCGTGCTGAAAACCAACTGCTTAAAGTCGGCATTAACGGCTATGAGTTCTTTACCTTGGTTGAACAAACCAGTGTAAGCAAAGTGTTTGGTAACGAAACCTATCGTGGAACAGGCCGCAGCCGCAGCGCCGAACTTGCTACGCCATATGTATTGCCGATCAGTTATACCAATGCAACATCACGCAGTTTTGCGGGTTTACTTAATGACATGCTGCAATTCACTGGTTGGACAATCGCGCTTAATGGCATCGTTGATTTTAACGTACCTGCAGGCGCGTTTAGCGTTGGCAATAAATCGCCCATCGATGCAGTGCAAGAAGCTGTTGCTCAATTGGGTTGCATGTTGCTATCGAATGATGAAACCAAAGCGTTAACCGTGGTTCCACGTTGGCCAACAGTACCGTGGTTAATGGAAGGTGTAACACCAGACTTAACCGTGCATGATGCGGTGATCACCAGTTACAGCGAGTCAAAAGAAATCGGTACCGAGTGTAATGTGGTTTGGCTTCGTGGTGAGCAGCAGGGCATTAGCGCAAAAGTAAAACGCGCTGGAACTGCAGGTAACATCGCAACCGATGACATAAGTGCTCAATTGATTGTTGATAATCAAGCTGCACGAACAGCCGGTACCAACGCACTGGCCGACACGGGCAACAAGCTTAATATCAATATGAGCTTACCGATTATGGCCGACTTACCACCTGCAACACCTGGTATGTTGATTGGTATTCGTGAAGGTGTCGATGTGTTCAAAGGTACGTGCGACTCGGTGACGATCAATGCATCGGTTAGCGATACAGGCGACATCGATGTAGAGCAAACCATCACCGTCGTTCGTCACGTTGCATAAGCTGTTGTATCAAAATCAGCATAAGGAGTCGTAATGTTAAAGCAGTTACAACAAAGCCTAAGCGCCCCGCGAACTATCATGACGATTAACGCGGTAAACACCGACGGCACCGTCACCGCCAGCACTGCCAGTAATCATACTCAACGAGTTATCGGTTCTGGTAGTGTTGGCGATCACATCTATGTTCAAGACGGCAGGGTGCTAGGGACAGCCCCTGCATTGGCGTTTGTAGAGATAGAGGTTTAGGACATTGCTTTATTTATCAACTCATTCAAACAAGGATTATTTCACCGTGTATATAAATTGCAAAATTTACAAAATAGCATACACTTTAACTGTGTTTTTATACAGTGTTGTTGTCTATGAAAGTTATTCCAATCTATGCTCGTGCCGGCATTACAGGATTTGAAAGCCCTGCGGCTGAGTACTTACAACAATCGCTGCAGCTTGATGAAATATTGATTGAACATCCAAGTGCCACCTTAATTGTTCAAGCCGAAGGTGATTCTATGCAAGGTGTTGGTATTTTTGATGGTGACATATTGGTTGTTGATAGGGATTTAACGGTTAAAAATCATGATATTGTCGTAGCGTATTTTAATGGTGAATTTGTTTGTAAGATACTAGACTTAAAAAATCGCCGACTACTTTCAGCAAATGAAGATAACAAACCGGTTTCGATCACATGCAACGAAATGTTTACCGTAGAAGGTGTAGTCTCTAAGTCGATACGCTGTCACTATCCATCAAAATTTTTCGGTTAGCGTTTACTGCTCAACAGCACTAATGAATAAGGATATCATTAATGAAACCATTGGCTTATTACTTGGAAAAGTATGACTGTAAACCCAAACGATTAATGCTTTACATCATCATCACGGCTCCACTTTCGTATTTTGGTACTATAGCGTTCTATTATTTTCAGACTGAGTGTGCTGATGATCTTCCAGAGCTAATACTGAGAGATGTTAGTAAGATGACACCAGCCGAGTTGGATGGTTATGAAGTGTGGTTCGACGAAGAGTTGAATCAGTGGTGTATGTTCGAGATACAGATCTAATATGAAACTAATTATACAAATAGCACTTGGTATTCTTTTGGCTTTTTCTGTTATGGGGTTAGGTTTTATGGCTTTTACGGCTTATCTTGAGCATGAAGCCAAATTGCAAATTCAAGAAGCCTTAATGGAAATTAAAGCAAAACAGGCTATCCAGCTTCGTAATGTTCAACTATCCAAGCAAGAAAAAATTGAGCAGCATAAGCAAGAAATCATTGCCGAACGAAACAGAAAACAACGAGCAATCAAAAAAGCTGAAGATGAAAAGTTCAAGCAGGAAGCTTGGTTAAAAATTTATAAGCCGCGCCCTGACTGTGAGACCTACACCAGCGACGAACACATGGTTGCATGTGTCGAATACCGAAGTGAACAACGCAGAAAGTTTGAAGCGGCTTATAGAAAACTAAACATCAATTAAGCTAATAGCGATAGTAATTAGTACTGATTGTGTTGCGGGTCGCGAGGTTTTAGAAATGAAATAGGGTGGTTTGAGACAAGCGACACATTAGAAAACCTTATTATGAAAATAACGTAAGTTGTAATTGTAGAGCTGAGGGTTTGACCGGAGTTTGACCGGAGTTTGACCGGATTAATAAAATTCACGTTTTGTATTTAGACACAAAAAAGCCTGTAAACAGTTGATGTATACAGGCTTTTTTATTTTAGATTTGGTCGGTATGAGAGGATTCGAACCTCCGACCCCTGACACCCCATGACAGTGCGCTACCGGGCTGCGCTACATACCGAGTTTTTAGTACTTTATCACACTAGCGGTCAATAGTTAGTATCAAGCTGGTTGGTAAAGTATCACTTAGTGCGCCTAATGGCTTTGGGGTAACTCAGCTGAGTTCACTAAGCGGGTAAGCACTTTATCAACAGTAATTAACGAGTGCAAGCAGTTAGTTAAGCGCTATTTATCGATTGACTATAAACTGCCCAATTACGATAACGAATATTGGATAAGCGGCTAGAATATAGCCTTTTGCATAAGCGTTGCTCATGGATATAGGTCGATATTGACTTAGATGCTGAAGGTAATATTTATTGTATTACCTTCAGCACTTTTGAAGCATAACTTACACCAATGAATGGTACTTTGGTTGGTTTATTGGTTGTATAGCCTTCTGCCTTCGCGCATCACTTGAATGAGTTCAGGTGCACTCATTTTTTTATCTAAGCGATTTTTGTAGTCCAAATCATAGATACGGTACTTGCCGAAGCGATCTAACACGGTAATTTCAGATTTTTGATAGATAGCAAAACGGCGACTATCTCCAATGTAGACCCAGGTTTCATTATTAGGCTCTAGCAAGCTTCGTCCCGAGCTGTAATCAGTACTTGGGTTTGTGCAGCCTAAGACATGGCTTAGCAAGGTTGGTGCTATACCATAATGGCTAGTGCGGTAATTGACTTTATTACCACTGCTGTTTGGCCAATGAATGATCAGTGGCACTTCAACGTTACCGGGTGATAAATCGCTGCGTGCATCACTGGCGTTACTGGTGAAGACTTGACCGTATGTGCCGGTAATAAGCACCACAGTGTCATCACTGACATTATTGAGTAACGTAGCGAGTTGCTGGTCAATAAAGTTAAGCGACTGACGATATTGGTTAAACAATACTTTCTGTGCTGGCTTTAATGGCATTTGCGGTTTTACGGTTTGCACGCCTAAAAAACCAACAGGAGTATCGTAGTCTTTCGGTGCAGTCAGATTGACTAAGCTGAACCAAGGTTGTGTTTGATTCTGTTGCCATTGATTGACTGCGCTAATGGTATTGATGTCGGCATCTGCACTGCCATTTTGACTTTCGCTGATGTGCATGGTCATGCCGTTAAACATTGCGCTATTGGCAGCGTATTGTTCATTTTCGGGGGCAAACATGGCTAATTGATAACCTTGCTGCTTAAGGATGTTGGTTAAGATTGGGCTAGTACTGTCAAACTCTTTGCGGTCACTATAATTACCTTGTAGACCATACATGAGAGTAAACATACTGGTTTCAAAGTCAGAACCACCAGCATAGTGATTCGTAAAACGCTGATTTTGGATTCGATATTGGCTTAAAAACGGCATAGTGACGTTATCGACCATGTCTGCTCGAAGGCTGTCTATGGTGATCAGCATAATATTAGGTTGGCTATCAGCACTGCATTGCATCGGATTGATGGGGTAGCTTAACTTTCGCGATTTAGTGTTGCGTGATTCTGTTGACTGCATGCTGCTGTCAATGCCGTGATTTTCCATAAACGATCGCGCTGTTGCTGGGTATGACACTGGATAAGCGTCATCAAAACGAGTGACTTCAGTCATGTTAGTGGCATCGGCCCAAATATGAAATAAATGGCTGCTGACGAAACAAATTCCGACAAACAATACCACTTTATTACCCCATTGTTTTTTCTGGATTTTGTCGATGCGTTTCCACAAATAATTGGCCGCGGTAAGTTCAACAATCACAATGACGATAGGGGTGACTATGTATGAGGTACTGTGCAATAGCGCGTTGAGGTCTTGCCAAGCTAAATCAAAGGCAAAAGGACTTAAATGAATACCATAGTCGTCATAAATAATGGTGTCATACAGTAGGGCATATAATCCAATTGAGGCAATAAATGCAGCAAAACCGCGTAAAATTTTAGAGTAAGGTAGGAGTAAGGTAATCGGGAAGATAAAAACTAAGTAACCGATAAAAGCCAAAAAAGTAAAATGGCCAATGGTACTGATAGTAAGATATGCCCAGCCAATAATGGATTCTGGATAGCCGACACTGCCGATATACCGAGCGCCAATTAACATCGCCAATATGCCATTAAAGAAGGCAAACCAGTGACCCCAATTAACTAAGCGTGACACTTTATCACGCGTCATTTGCTGCTTTTTGCGCTCGATCATGTTAACTCGTATTCCTACGTTATTATCACGGCTTTTTTTCAGTGTAACTGATTGTTAGCATTCGTGATAAATTTTATTTAGTCGTTACTTAATCGACTGTGTTAAAGCTTTGGCAAATTGCTCTGCTACTTTTTGACGAGACTCATTTGGGACTTTTTTGTCAAGCAAATGGGTCACGCAGTTACCTAGTACCATCAGGCTTAAATCGGTAGGTGCTTGATGCTTTGCTAGCACAGCAAGCAGCTCACTGATAAGTGCCTCAACTTGAGTGTTTGTGTATTTAGATTGAATTGCCATAGTCAGAAAACTTCAATAAAGAATGAATTAGCTGCACATAATAACGGATTTAGCCGGCGCTCGCCTCAAGTTTTATTCGCTCTATGTGAGGAATATCGTAAACCCTTGTTCGATTTATACGGTTGGTCTGATATCATTCTTTTTAAAATTATCATCTGTGACTGACTAGGATTAACAAGGCTTATGGGCATTAGTATTGAGCAAGCAATTATTCACGAAATATCTCAAGACAGTCAGGGGCAAATGCGTTGTCGTTTACGCCCGCAACCGTTGTTGAATACTCACGCCGTTGAAACCATGTTAGAAGAGTTACATCAGACCTATTCGGGCAAAGCGGGAAAAGGTTTTGGCTTTTTTGGTACCCATGACGATGATGGCGAAGCCAATAGTGCATTTTCTGATGCTCTGACAGGCTATCGCAAAGGCGATTTAGGCTTTGTAGAATTTAGCGGCCAAGCAAGCCAACTATTGCAGCAAGAATTGTCTAAGTACGACTTTAGCCAAGGCGGATTTTTATTGATGTCTTGCTATACCAGTATGACAAGCGACTATTTATTTGTGGCGTTATTAAGCGCTAAGTCGTCGATGACAGTCTTAGATGACATGGAATTGTCGCAAAATAATCACTTAGATTTAAACAATATTCAACTGGCCGCCCGCATTGATTTAACTGAGTGGCAGGCCGATAAAAGCTCGCGTAAATATATTTCGTTTATTCGTGGTCGTGCGGGCCGTAAAGTTGCCGACTTCTTTTTAGATTTTATGGGCTGTGTTGAAGGGGTTAACATCAAAGCGCAAAACAAAACCTTGATCCATGCGGTTGAAGACTTTGTTGCGGGCAGCGAGTTAACCAAAGATGAACGTCAAGAGTGCCGTAACAAGGTCTTTGACTATTGTTCTGAGCGCGCGGGCTCTGGTGATGTGATTGAAGTTAAAGATTTAGCTGACGAGTTAGCTGATTCCGGCATGGATTCATTTTATGATTTCGCCTGTGGTGGCAGTTATGAGTTGGATGATGAGTTTCCGGCAGATAAAGCCAGTTTACGCAGTTTGAAGAAGTTTTCAGGCACTGGCGGTGGAGTAACATTGAGTTTTGATGGTGGCCATTTAGGTGAACGGGTTATTTATGATCCTATTTCTGACACTATTTTGATAAAAGGTGTGCCGGCCAATTTGAAAGATCAATTGGATCGTCGTTTAAAAGGTGAGTAACTTAAGCTGAACTCAAGCTGAGCTAACTCAATCTGCGTAGTGTGTTGCTATAGCGTCCTATCTGGGCGCTTTTTTATGTGTGCTGAAAACATTAATGAAGGTTTAGCGCGTGTTATGCTGTTGTGAGTTAGCAGCTGAAGTCACTTTATGTGATGTTACACATTGGTTTTTTATGGGAATGTTATGTTGAATATCGTGATCGTTGACGCGAATATTAATGATGAAAATAGCCATTTTTTACATCAGTATCCAGATAATTAAATAGCCTAAGTGGCGCTTAATTCAGCACAGTCTAGTCTAGACTTATCTCATGTCTTATTTCACGAATGATGTCTCTGGTACGATCTTTGGCGCAGTTGAATATTTTACTTTTCATTCATTTGTAGTTGAGTAAACTAGCGCCACTTTTTGAGTGTTTTTTGTTTGTTGTGCTTTATAGCCTAATGAACTTTGGGGGAGCGATGATTACTGCATACGCCTATCAAAATAGAGAGTTAATCACCACCGAATTGAAAGTGGGCGATAAAGTGCCCGAATCGACCTTATGGTTAGATTTATTGAAACCCGATGACGAAGAACGTCAGTGGTTGAGCTTGTTTTCAGCTGAAGAAGTACCCGACGAAGAAGATATTAAAGAAATTGAGGCATCAGCACGTTTTTATCAAAACCAAGATGGTTTACATATTAACTCGTTGTTTCCTCAACGGGTGAGTTCAGATGTGCGTGCAGTGAACGTGTCGTTCAACCTACGTGAAAATTTTTTGCTGACAATGCGTGAGGAAGACGTTGGTCTTATCCGTTTATTGCGTAACTACTTGCGTTTAGGTCGTTTAGATATTACCACCCCACAAGGGTTATTATTAGAGTTATTTACCCTAAAAGTAGATTATCTATCTGACTTAATTGAAGATGTTTACAGTGTATTAGAAAATGTTAGCGAGCAAGTGTTTAATGATGAAGAGCTTGATGACGTATTTAAACTGATCACCTTGCAAGAAGACTCTAACGGTAAAATTCGATTAAGTTTATTGGATACCCAGCGCTCCTTGCGTTATATGCAACGTTATTATCGTGATCGTTTGTCGGATGAAAACTTGAAGGATATTCGAGAGATGTTATCGGATATTGAATCATTGATGCCACACAGCCAATTTATTTTCGACAAGTTACAATTCTTGCTTGATGCAGCGATGGGATTCAGTGGCTTGCAACAAAACAAAATTATTAAGATATTTTCGGTATCGGCGGTGGTTTTTTTACCTCCCACGCTCATTGCCAGTAGTTATGGGATGAATTTTCATATTATGCCTGAACTCGATTGGCGATTTGGCTATCCCATGGCGGTCGGATTAATGCTTGCCAGCGCAGCGGGAACTTACTTTTTCTTTAAACGAAAAGGCTGGTTATAACCGCAAATTGCGCTATAAGAAAGCCATCAATTGTTGCCAATTGATGGCTTTTTTGTTTCTCAACAAGGGTGTATCAATTTGTGAATAAGGTCGTTGAATTTTATCATTATTGACATGACGACAACCCAAAAACAGTGTCATTTAGCTGGCTAGCTTTGACCGATACCTAAGCTGATTTGTTCTCGAGGATTTAGGTATTTATGAATTTTCTCTGGCAATGCGGCGGCAGGTAAACTACGGACAATGGTGAGGCCTTCTTGTTGTAAACTAATGATAGGCGCCAAATCTTTAGGTACTAACTGATCGTATACCACAATATTAGGACACAATAAGTGTTGTAAGTTTACTGACATCACCAAGGCAAATTGGCCACTGGATAACTCGATAATACTTCCAGGAGGATAAACACCTAATAGTTTGATTAGTTTACTAATATACTCAGCATTTAGTTTATTTTTATAATTTTTATATAATAAACCTAAAGCGATACTGGGCGGCTTAGGTTTGATTTGATTAGTACCATTACATAGATTGTCATATTCATTGATCACCGCGATCAATTGCGACAACTTGTCTATCTTGTCTGCTTTAAGGCCTTGTGGATAACCACTCCCATCTAAAAATTCGTGATGATTAGCAATTAATGGTTTAGCCTCTTCTGGGAAATTATCTGCAAGTTTGAGAAAGTTAATGCTCATTAAAGGGTGTTGTTTAATAAAGTTTTCTTCTGGTGTGGTCAGAGGTACCCGCTTATTGAGAATATTACTTGGAATTTTGAGCTTACCTATATCGTGAAATAGCGCCCCTATACCAATAGTCTCCACCTCTTGGCGATTCCAGCCCAGCTCTTTTGCCATCAGCATACACAGCATGGAGACGTTAAGTGAATGATGGTAAATATGTTCATCATTTTTAGCATCGGCCATTAAATGCAAGGCTAAGTTATCACTGTTGAGTAGCATGGTGGTCATGTTACTAATGAGATCTTTAGCCTCGATAACCGAGTTAAGAGGTCTGCTGCCGATTTTAGCGACCATGGAATGCATCATTGACACTGAACGATTAAATTGTTGTTCGGTTTTCTTTAAATCGCGTTTGAGTTTTTGTTGTTCATCTATCTGCGCTGATTTTTGACTGAGCATTTGCTCTTTACGTGCATCGAGTGTTTGCTGGTCAGGTGCTGTAACGTCAGCCGTGTCAGATGTTACCGGTTCAATGTCGCTTTTATCAGGATCGAAAAAAACATCCTTTAGCCCTAATCCTTTGATGAGCTCTATTTGTACTGTGTCTTTAATTTTAAAACTGCTGAACAAAAAAGGATGGTCTTTCCAAGAAATAGGCAAGCGGATAAAAGTACCCACTTCTAATTGATCTACAGATATTTTTTGATTTTTTTTCATATTCAATCGATAGTTACTTTGAAGAACAAAGAGGTATGTTGTGCATTGCGCTTTACAGATGCTTTATAGGCATGGCAGCATACTACTATACATTTATTAACAATAGTTACTCCCTATGGATTTTATTGAAGTATATCCCAATGCGATAAGTAATGACCTATGTGATCGTTTAATGGCAGCATTTAATGCTCATCCGAGTGTGGGGCCTGGTCATACTGGTTTTGGCATTGATACCGACAAAAAGCGCAGTCGTGACTTAATGTTAGACGCTTTTGATGATTTAGCTGAATTGAAAAAGGAGCTATTAGCGGCAACATTCACTCACATTAGTGATTATTTCACCCAATACTCATTAACCCTAATGGGGGCCGTGTCAGTGCAAGTTGCTGATGAAAATGGTCAAGCTCAAACCCTGACCCCTGATAATTTTGAAACACTAGGTCGGCCAAGGGCTGCAGCGTTAACTAAGTACTTGTACCGCAGTGGTAGTATCAACGTGCAGCACTATCAGCAAGGTGTCGGTGGCTATCCGCATTGGCATTCAGAGCAATTTCCACAAAATGGCCATAATGAGGCGCTTCATCGGGTAGTGTTTTACATGTTTTATCTTAACGATGTAGAAGAGGGCGGTGAAACGGAGTTTTATTATCAGCAGCGTAAAATAAGTCCTAGAAAAGGTACTATGGTTATAGCTCCCGCCGGCTTTACTCACAGTCATCGTGGTAATGTGCCTATTAGCAACGACAAGTATATTGCCACTTCTTGGGCAATGTTTAATCGTGCAGAGCAGCTTTATGCGCCATTAAGTAAGTGATCACTGTCGAGTAAAGCGTGTTGTTGCTGTATTTACTGCCCTGATAGCTTGCTTAGGTACTTATGTTTTAATGATATTACGTCGTTGCGGAGAGCTGGAGCACAAAGGCTGCTCCGCCTAACTCACTGGTCGTAATGGTCATGGTGCCGCCATAACTGCTAACGATTTCATGACATACTGCTAAACCAATGCCTTGTCCCGAGGATTGGGTATCTGCTCTCATTCCGCGTTGAATGATTTTTTGTTTAATGGCGTCATCAACCCCAGGGCCATCATCTTCGACACTAAGCTGAATCATGTTGCCATCAAGATGCTGGGCGGTAACTTGTACCTTGTTACTACACAAGCGAAACGCATTTTCCATTAAGTTACCCAATAACTCCATTACATCCCCTTTGCTGAGCGGTAAGTATAATGACGCCGATACTTGCAGTGTGAATATAACGTGTTTGTCCCGATAAATCTTATCAAGCATTTGTGCCACTTGTTGGGCAATAGGTGCGACCTTTGTTTGTTGTTGACGTAAGCCTTGCTGGCCTAACATGGCACGTTTGAGCTGATACTGCACCAGATGATCCATATCATTGATTTGTTCTAGTATCTTTTGCTGTTGCTGCTGACGATCTAAAGAGTCATCGTCAATGATGGCAATGCTGGCAGCAAGACGTGTCTTTAAACTATGAGCCAAATCATTCATCGCATTTTGATAGCGAGTCTGACGTTGATCCGTTTGGTCCATAAGCTGATTTAACGCCATCGTAATACCGTATAATTCAACGGGATAATCCTGTGAAAGGCTTTTCTTATGTCCTTGTTGTAGTTGTAATAGTTCTTGTTTTAATTGTGTTAACGGCCGCATGCCCCAATAGGCTGCACTGACTAACAGTAGTAATGCAATAGCCATGACGATGGCTAATCTAAAATAAGTTAATCGGTTAAATTTTTTAAGTTCCGTTTTTAATGCCGTCGCGTCTTTTAAAATTAATAGATGATACATTTGATCTTCAACATCAATACTGAGCAAATAAGCAAAGTAGCTTTGCTGGGCGTCAAAATTAAGATAAAACGGCGGTAAATCTTCTTTTATTTGAAGATATTTTTCACAGATGTTATTCAATTTTAAGTTAATCGCGAAATCAGAACGCCATAAAGTGTGATAAGCACTATTACAAGTCGCCATAATATATTGTGTATCAACGTCATCACCTTCACGTGCTTGGGTGATGGGGATTAAATTGTTTTCGCGAAACTCCGCAGCAATGATAGGTAATTTAGCGATTAACGCGCTGGTGGTTTGGTTATAACGGTTTTGGGCATGGAGCAGGGTAATTAACCAAGCCAGACCAAATCCCACTAATGTGATAATGGCCAAGGAAGTAACAAACATTCTTGTTAGCAGGCGTTTTTGAGGTCGGGGAATTAGTCGCATGGGTGATTAAATTTATATCCTTGACCGCGAAGAGTCACAATCGCCTCTGCTATTCCGCCCTGAGCCAGTTTTTTTCTTAATCTACTGATTATTACTTCAATGGTATTGGGATCGCCTTCCTTGTCTGCATATACCACATCAAGTAAACGCTGCTTAGCGATAACTTCATGGCTATGGCGCATTAAGTATTCCAAAATAAGGTATTCAAAGGCCGTGATGTCTAATGGTGTTTGATTCAGTGTCACGTTTTTTGCTGCCATATCAATTTGCAGCGCCCCACTGGTGATAGTTGAACTCACAAAACCACAGCTGCGGCGTACGATGGCGTCAAGCCTAGCGATGAGTTCTTCTTTTTGAAATGGTTTAACTAAATAGTCATCGGCGCCAGCATTAAGCCCTTCGACTTTGTCTTGCCACATGAGTCGTGCGGTTAAAATGAGAATCGGGGCTTTGATATCGGCACTACGGAGCATTTTGATTAAGCTTATTCCGTCTTGATCGGGTAAACCTAAATCAATAATAGCAGCATCTATCGGATAGTTAGTCGCTTGATAAAATCCCTCTTTTGCGTTTAACGCGACTTGTACTTGGTTACCTTGCGCAGATAACTGAACCTGTAAGTGATGTGACAAAATAGGATCGTCTTCAATAACTAATATGCGCATAATTTATCCTTGTTGAGCCGTTGCCTTAGGTAAAATGAGCTCGATTAGTATTACCTTATCAATCTTTTAGGTTAAATATTAAATAGGCTTTGGGTGTCGATATAATTAAGTTTATAACAATAATACTAATATTTTTTATTTGTTTTTACTCACATTTTTTATATTGAGTCGCTTTGGCTATGTAATCGAGCAGCAGGTAAGTTAGAATAGCGTTAACAACCGACTAACTTATAAGATTAAGATGAAACTAACACATTTATTAGCAGCCAGCTTTTTAAGTTTATTTTCGACGTTTGCATTAAGTGCAACCTTTACCTTTACTGCTATCCCTGATGAAGATGAAAGTCAGCTTCGTACTCGATTTGATAAAGTGGCTGATTATTTATCTGAGCAATTGGGCGTGGAAGTAAAATATATTCCAGTAAAGTCTTATTCAGCTGCGGTAACGGCGTTCCGTAACAATCAAGTTCAGCTTGCTTGGTTTGGCGGTTTATCTGGGGTGCAGGCTCGTCGCTTAGTGCCTGGTTCTGAAGCTATCGCTCAAGGTTTTGAAGATCAGTACTTTAAGAGTTATTTGATAGCCCATCAATCTACTGAAATTGTCCCTTCCAGTAATTTCCCGCTACTAAATGATTATACTTTTACGTTTGGTTCTAAAGATTCAACGTCTGGACGGTTAATGCCGCAGTTTTTTATTGAGCGAAACTTAGGTAAGCCGATCGAACAGATTTTTAAACGAATTGGTTTCTCTGGTGATCATAGCCGCACCATTAGCCAAGTCGAAGCGGGTGTATACCAAGTTGGCGCGGTTAATTATAAAGTGTGGGACACTGCTGTTGAAAAAGGCGAGGTTGATACCAGTAAAGTGAAAGTCATTTGGGAAAGTCCTAGCTACCCTGACTATCAATGGACAGTACGAGCTGGCGTTGATGACTCTTTTGGTGCAGGTTTTAAACAAAAACTGACTAAAACATTAATTGGTATGACGGATAAAGATTTATTAGCCAGTTTTCCTCGTGAGTCATTTGTACCTGCCCATAATAACGACTATGAGCCGATTGAGCGCGTCGCAAAAACCATTGGAATGCTTGATTAATGTTGTCTTTGGTTGATGTTGATTTAGGTTATAGTCAGAACATTGTTTTATCTAAGGTTAATTTGTCATTTAAGCCCAATGAACATGTGGCTATTTTAGGTCCTTCAGGCGTGGGTAAAACCACGTTATTGCATCATCTATATCTACAATTGGCTCAGCAAACCTGTTTGTGTTCTCAAGCACAAGGGTTGGTTGATAACTTGTCGATATATCATAATGTATTTATTGGTGGATTAGCGCGTTACTCTCGTTGGTACAATATGGCTAATTTATTATTGCCATTTAATAAGCCACAACAACAAATAGCCGCTATTTGTCAGCAGTTAGAGCTCACCATGCCATTAACTCAAAAGGTCAGTGAGCTGTCTGGTGGACAACGTCAACGTGTCGCATTAGCCAGAGCATTATTTCAACAGCAATCCATTTTTATGGGTGATGAGCCCTTTTCTGCATTAGATCCATTAATGGGCTTACGGCTATTAAATTTGATTAAACAAGCACATCAAAGTGTGATTTGTGTGCTGCATGATGCTGAGTTAGCCTTAGCGCATTTTGATCGCATTATCGTGATTAGCGAGGGCAAAGTGGTGCTAGATGATGGCGCCGATAAGTTATCTCTGGCCCGTTTATCACAGCATTATGCTTTGGCCGATATGCCAAAGCAGGTTATGGCGTGAATATGATCACATCGCTGCAGCTCATTATATTGCTTATCACAGCTCTATCTGTGTGCCGTTACTGTCTTTTCTATTATGTCTGACGCCATGATTTTTCGTGGACGCGCTTTTGTGGGCCACTGGCAGAAAATCACTTTACTACTTTTAGTTACGGTATCTGTGTGTTGGTTTTTTGCCGATACCGAAGTGATAGCACTCGATCCTTGGTCCGAACTCGGCCGTATGTGGCAGGGTTTTGTGCATCCCGATTTTTTTGCGACAGAGAATCTGTTTGATGCACTGTGGCAAACTATCAGTTTTGCCTTGCTTGGGATCACGGTTGGATTGCTAGTGGGATTTCCATTAGCCTTGTGGTATCAGCATCCCTTAATTGCGGCCTTGTGTGCCTTTATCCGTGCGATCCATGAGATTTTCTGGGCGCTGATATTTTTACAGATCTTTGGTCTATCAGCCATTACCGGTATCTTAGCCATTGCACTACCTTATGCTGCCACATTTGCCCGAGTTTTTGCGGATATATTACAACAAGCCCCTATCCATACTCTGTTTTCACTGCCCAAAGGTACTGATAAGTTATCGGCATTTATCTATGGACGTTGGATGCACATGTATCCACAGATTATTGATTATATTCGTTATCGTTTTGAATGTGCATTGCGCAGTAGTGCGGTATTGGGTTTTATTGGTATGCCGACATTAGGCTTTTATTTAGAATCCGCTTTTCGTCAAGGGCGTTATGAGCAAGGTGGGGCATTACTGATTTTATTTGTGTTATTAATTGGCAGCATACGCTTTTGGGCTAAACCGATTTTGCTGTGGCTATATTTACCGCTTGCGGTGTATTTTTTACCACCAATACCTGTGATTGACTCGCAACTTATTTGGCGCTTTATCAGTGTTGATATCTTACCGCCAATGCTCCAAGGGCAGGCTTTTTTTACCTGGTTTGATGCAGATAATCTATCAAAGTTGTTTGACTGGGTTTATGAATTAATAAGCCAACAAGTATTTCCGGGAATGATTGCCACTTTAGTATTGGCTTTTTGTGCCTTAGGATTAACTCACTTATTCACCATGATATTGTTGCCGCTAAACACGCGTTTAATGATGCCAAACCTGATCATCTTGTTCATGCGTGCGGTTAATTTAATATTACGTTCACTGCCAGAGTATTTATTGGCTTTTGTGTTTATGATGTTGCTGGGGCCTTCTATGTTACCCGCTATTATCGCGCTAGCATTACACAATGCCGGTCTTATGGTGTTTTTAATGGCGCGCCAAGCTGACAACGTGAGTGTTCCGCTCACATATCTGCCAAGAATTGACCAATATAGTTATTTGGTTGTGCCTACGCTATATCCACATTTTATGGGATTACTATTTTATCGTTTTGAAGTGATTATTCGTGAAACGGCTATTTTGGGTATGCTTGGCGTGATGACGTTAGGCTTTTATGTTGACAGTAACTTTTCTGAAATCCGCTTTAGCGGTGCCTTATTGTTATTGGTGTTCACTGCGGGTTTAAATGTTGCCGTGGATTATTTAGCGCGTCGATTACTCCATTATCCTCGACATCGTGTACAGGTTTGCTAAAGCAGCCTTAAGATTAATCCTCGGATTAATCTTGGCCACGAATTACTTATAAGGCTTAAAACTCAGGCCGCTTTAAATGAGTATATCTATGTCAATTAGCTGATAATTTGTTGGATAATATTACTTGCAATAGTCAGCGCAACGGCAATAAAAATAATCCCTACCAGTAAATCAATAATGGTATTCGCTGCGAGTAATTTCTGCTGAACTCGAGGTTTAGATAATACTAATGCTAGTAAGCTAAACCATGTTAATGACAACACAAACAATAATACTGTCGCGGCTATTTTGGTTGAATGATTGACTTGTGGCGTAATTAATACTGAAAATAAAGTAATAAAAAAGATCAGCGCTTTAGGGTTGAGTAGATTGGTATAAAGACCCACCTTAAACCCTTTTAACGACGAGACTACAGCCACCTGGGTGAGATTTTGCTGAACTGAAGGGATGTCTTCAGTCCGGCGTTTGCTGATAATACTCGTCATCGCTGATTTAAGCGCCCCGTATCCCATCCAAGCTAAGTAGCTGCTACCAATGAGTTGTACAGCCATGAACGCTATATGAGATTGTTGGATCATCACACTGATCCCCATCAAAGATAGAAAGGTATGTATCAAGATGGCCACCGCAATACCTAAGGCACAATAAAGTGCGGTTAAGCGTGTTTGTTGTGTGGCCATTTTTACAATAATGGCGAAATCGGGTCCAGGGCTCATCAATGCCACTATGTGAATAACCGCTAAACTTGCCAATAAAGTAAGGTCCATATTTATTCCGTTTTTTTTAAGCTATGACGAGTCATTTACCCATGAGTTTTAATGATAATGAAAGCCTATATCAATGTAAGTTGATGATAATGACATATTTATGCAGAAAAAAGATAATAAAAAAGCGCTAAATTAGCGCTTTTTTATATAAGGTGATGTTAAGTGTTAATTTTTGGAATTAAGCACTTGATCTTCAAAGTTTTTAGCGACTTTACCCGCTTGTGAGTCATTGAATATTTGTTCATTGAATTCACCCTCTGATTTAGCAATAATCACTGTCGCTACCGCATCACCGGTTACGTTCACCGCGGTGCGGATCATGTCGAGCATTCTGTCGACACCAATAATTAATGCAATCCCCTCTACAGGTAAGCCAACTTGGTTTAACACCATGGCGAGCATGATTAAGCCTACGCCTGGCACCCCCGCAGTGCCAATGGAGGCTAACGTTGCTGTGACCACCACAGTAGCGTAATCCATTATGCTCAGTTCAATACCAAACACTTGGGCAATAAATACCGTGGCGACACCTTGCATAATGGCGGTACCATCCATGTTAAGTGTTGCACCCAGTGGTAAAGTGAATGAGGCAATTTTATTGTCAACCCCCATTCGGTGTTCAGCTGTTTCAATGGTGACAGGTAATGTGGCATTTGAACTGGCTGTACTAAAGGCAAACAGTTGCACATCACGAATTTTACGCAAAAACATCAGCGGACTCAGGCCTGAGAATAACTTTAATAACGTCGGGTATACCACTAAGCCTTGAATAAATAATACTGCAACGACCAGGAAGAAGTATTTTACTACACTACCGAAGGTTTCTAAGCCTAACGTTAAGCTGAGAGTCGCCATCAGTGCAAACACACCATAAGGCGCGAGCTGCATAATCAAGGTAACTACACGCATAATCACATCATTTAAATCGTTAAAAAATGACGCTATACGCGTACCGCGTTCACCAATATGTGAGATGGCAAAGCCAAAAACAACTGCAAATAGGATAATCTGCAGCATATTGCCTTCACTCATGGCTTGCATAGGGTTTGTCGGTACAATATTAATAATGACTTCAGAAAGGCTAGGTGCGTCTTTTGCTGAGTATTCTAATGCGTTACCGGCCAAACTAGCATTACCAGGATGGATCAACACTGCGGCTAGAATCGCAATCGTGAGCGCAATAGCGGTAGTGAATAAATAGAAGGATATGGTCTTGCCACCAAGACGCCCCAGTTTAGATGGATCGCTAAGGGAGCAAGTACCGCACACTAATGAGATAAATACTAAAGGTACGACAAGCATTTTTAAGCTTGAGATGAAGATAGTGCCAATGACATGCAAGAATCCATCGGTAATGTACTCTTGAATAAATTGGCTATCAGGAAAAGAGTTTCTCAATACTAGGCCAAATATAATGCCTAATGCCATGCCAAATAAAATTTTGCTCGTGAGTCCGAGCTTGTATTGTTTACTCACAGAGTGTTCCTTTTCATCATATTATTTTATTTCTTTATTGAATGCGCTAAAGACTAGCAGGAATCGTTAACTTAGGAAATGGCCTAAAAGTGAAAGTTTTAGCCGATAAATAGCAAAGAAATTATTATAGTTATGCTAAAGTTATAGGATGTTTGTGTATTGTTTAAATATAAGTAACTATAATAATTCTTAAGTTTTATTTCAATGTAACAGGGAGCCTGACAATGAGGTCAGCATATAAAGTTTATTTCGCACTTTTATGTACTTTTTTTCTCGTCGCATGTGGTGGCGGCGGCGCTATAACAGATGATGGCACTGGAGGAGGAACAACTCCCGATCCAACAGTCTCTATTACGTTAAGTATTGATAACGATCAAATTTCTGTTGCAGAACCTGCAACTATTACTGCGACTGTCAAAGACTCAACGGGGGCTGCAGTCAGTACCCTGGTTTCTTTTTCATTAAATAATGCTCAATACGGCACTTTTGCTCCTGGTACAGGTGAAGTTGCTACTAATGCTGATGGTATTGCTACTGTTCAGTTAAATTCCGCCGCAATCAACACTGGTGCGACCGTCACGGCAACCACTTCATCTGGCGAGACAAGTTCACTCAATGTGACTATGGCCGGTGATGGTGGTGTAGCAGGCGGTGGCGCGCAAGTTTCATTGGTATTAACTGATGCAGCTGGTAATGCCATTGAATCAATCAACACATTATCTCCTGGTAAATTAACGGCTACGGTTAGTGGGCTTTCTAAGTCTGTTATTGTCACTTTTGATAGTCCAATAGGTGATTTGCCGGTTAAAACAGCAGTGACTAATGCACAAGGAAAGGCGACCGTCGATATTTATGCGGGTAGCTCTTTAGGTGCCGGCGAAGCAACCGCTTCGTTATCAACTAATGAAACGGGTTCGACGATTGTTGTCGTCGGTGCCACCAATGTTGTGATGGGCAGCGGAACACCGTTTGTTCAAGGTGTAGCATCGGTAAGTACAGCCGATCTTTCGGCGGGCGGTACTGCAACGGTTTCAGTTTTGATTCAAGATGATCAAGGTAATCCTTTTACTCAGCCAGTTGATGTGAATTTCTCGTCAACCTGTGCGACAAAAAGCCCTGCTCAGGCGGTGATCAGCTCTCCTGTTTCATCAAGTAATGGCGTTGCAACATCAACTTATCGGGCTCAAGGTTGTGTTGGTGAAGATCAAATTAACGTCACAGCAAACGCCGGTGGCATTAGTTTATCAGCAGTTGGGACTATTAATGTACTGCAGGCGGATGTAGGTAGTATCGTATTTGTATCTGCAACACCTGAGAATGTTAGTATTTTGGGTACCGGTGGTGTTGAATCATCTGTGGTTAAATTTAAAGTACTAGATAAAAATAATAACGTTGTGACTAATCAAAATGTATTATTTGAACTCAATACCGAAATTGGTGGAGTGAAAATTGATCCTTTACAAGCCACAACCGACAACAGTGGTTTAGTTCAAACGGTAGTCACTACAGGTACAGTGGCTACCTCGCTGCGAGTCACTGCGACGGTAGACAATGGCTCAATCCCTGCAATATCGAGTCAGTCTAGCCAGTTAATTGTTTCAACAGGCATTCCTGATCAAGACAGTTTCTCATTATCTGCGACAATATTAAATGCTGAAGGTTGGGATGTTGATGGAACTGAAGTTACGGTCGTAGCCCGTATGGCTGATGCGTTTAATAACCCTGTACCTGATGGAACCACGGTATCTTTTACTACCGAAGGTGGCTCTATTGAAGATGCATGTCAAACGCTTAATGGAGCTTGTTCAGTAAAATGGACCAGTCAGTTGCCAAGACCAGAAGGTGAGACGATTCTCAATGGCGCGGGGCAGATGTTCCGTAATCCTAATGCTGATTTAGCTTTTGATTCAACGTTGGGTATTTATGGCAATATATATGGTCAAAAATACGGTGGTCGTGCAACGGTTACTGCAACCGCAATTGGTGAAGAGTCTTTTCCTGATTTAAACGGTAATGGTCGTTTTGATGCTGCAGAAGCATCTGAATTTCTTTCTGGTACAGACGTCACTGGGCAAGCATTTGATTTAAATGATGCCTTTAATGATTATAACGAAGATGGAATATTCAACCCGCAACAAGCAGGTGGTCAGTCAGGTGGTTCATTAGAAAAGCTAGTTGATTTTAATTCAAATGGTGTATTTGATTTAAAAGACGGCAAATACAATGGGGTACTTTGCTCGGACCCTGTTCACAGTGCATGTGCTGATGGTACAAGTGATTCTAAATCTTTGTTTGTGCGTCGAAGTCTTGTCATAGTGATGTCTGGTAGTACTGCTTATGCTACTGAGTCAAATAACATTGTTATAGCAGACAGTACAGGTACTCATACTGGCGGTAGTATTCAAATTATCGGAAAAGGTTCTGCGACTGCAACATTTACTATTTCTGATTTACACAATCAGCAAATGCCAGCAGGGACTATTGTTAGATTTGCAACCTCCGCAGGTTCTGTGGTAAGTACCAGCGAATATACTTGGCCAAGCACTAACTATAATGGTGGCCGTCAGTTCACGGCTACTCTAAAAGGTGAAGACCAACCTAACACTGGAGTGTTCATTGTTGAAGTTGAGTCACCAGGCGGGTTAATTACTCAAGTGGTTTCAATTGGTGTAGCGATTTTATAATCACTTGATACACCCCTAAGCAGAACGTTAGGGGCATCCATTAAAAAAGGCGCTTTAAGCGCCTTTTTTGTTTTTACTTTTCTATTTAAAATATAACGTTTCTAGGTTGCCGCTTTCATTGCTGCGGTAAATTGAGCAAGTTTTGTCAGTAATGTGACTTCATCATGTTGATGAGCTTCGATAATTTTAACCACGGCAGAACCTGATATCGCGCCTGCGGCACCGGCTTTGATGGCCGCGCGCACTTGTTCTGGTTCGGCAATACCAAAACCCAATAGTGGCGGTGGGGCATTAAATTCGACCAACTGTGCCAGAATATTCTCAATTGGCACACCGGCTTTTGATTCAGTACCCGTAACGCCGGCTCGTGATAATAGATAGGTATAACCTTCACCTTGTGCGCTGACCATTTTTAAGGTGTCAGCATCAGCATTAGGCGGTGCGATAAAGATAGGTGCGATACCATGTGCTTTTGCGGCCAAGCTAAAAGGTTTTGACTCTTCAACTGGCACATCGGCAATCAATACCGAATCTACACCTGCAGTTTGTGCTTTTGCGTAAAACTCATCAATACCATTGGCAAATACTAAATTGGCATACAGTAATAGTCCGATAGGCAGATCAGGATATTGCGCGCGTATTTTAGCGATAATGTCAAAGCAATCGCTTTGTTTAGTTCCAGCGGCTAATGAGCGTAAGTTAGCACCTTGTATTACTGGGCCATCAGCTAATGGATCTGAAAAAGGAAAACCTAATTCAAGTGCATCAGCACCATTATCAACTAAGGTTTGAATGATCTTTAACGATAATTCAGGGCTCGGATCGCCAATGGTGACAAAAGGAACAAACGCACCTTGATTTTGTGCCTTAAGTGCAGCAAATTTTGCTTGATAACGGTTACTCATTGCCGCTCTCCTGTTGTTTTTGTTTCGCTTCTAAAATATCTGCCACAGTGAAAATATCTTTGTCACCACGGCCTGATAAATTAACCACTAAAATGGTCTCTTTAGTCGCTTCTTTTGCCATGCGAACTGCGTAAGCAAGTGCATGCGCTGATTCTAATGCCGGAATGATACCTTCACAGCGAGCGAGGGTTTGGAACATCTCTAACGCTTCATCATCGGTTGCTGATTCATATCGTGCACGACCAATGGCATTTAAATGTGCATGTTGCGGGCCTACCGAGGGGAAATCAAGCCCGGCAGAAACAGAATACGACTCTTCAATTTGACCATCACTGTTTTGCATTAACGGTGATTTCATGCCAAAGAATATACCGGTTTTACCGTGTTTAAGCGGCGCGCCGTGCATTGCCGTATCAAGTCCTTTTCCTGCCGGTTCAACACCAATTAATTCAACTGATGGTTCGTCAATAAAGTCGGCAAACATACCAATAGCATTTGAGCCTCCGCCAACACAGGCGATGACAGCGTCAGGTAAACGGCCTTCTTTTTCAAGAATTTGTTTTTTGGTTTCTTCCCCAATAATACGCTGAAATTCGCGCACAATTGTCGGGAACGGATGTGGCCCAGCAGCGGTGCCGAGTAAGTAGTGAGCTTTATCATAACTTGCTGACCAGTCGCGCATGGCTTCGTTACAGGCATCTTTTAGGGTCGATGAACCTGAAGTCACCGGAATCACTTCAGCACCCATTAATTTCATTCGAAACACATTTGGCGATTGACGTTCAATGTCTTTAGCACCCATGTAAACTCGACATTTTAAGCCTAAAAGCGCACAGGCTAGGGCAGTGGCTACGCCATGTTGACCAGCACCTGTTTCTGCGATGATTTCTTTTTTACCCATACGTCTCGCTAACAACGCTTGACCTAACACTTGGTTGGTTTTGTGGGCGCCACCATGGAGTAAGTCTTCACGTTTTAGGTAAATTTTTACCATTGGATTTGGACTTAAATTACGGGTAAGTGTTAGCGCTGTTGGGCGGCCGGCATAGTTTTTCAGCAGGTCGGTAAATTCAGCGATAAAGCTTTCATCTTGTTGCGCGTCAATAAAGGCTGTTTCGAGTTGTTTTAATGCAGGCACTAAAATTTGTGGTACATACATACCACCGTATTCGCCGAAATAAGGGTTAAGCTTGAGCTCGGTCATAAATGTTCCCTTTGAGTAATCGTATATTCATGTTGATTCGTTATTCGTTGTTCGTTGTTCGTTATTCAATGTTAATTGCGGCGTAACTGGGCAAATGCAGCGTTCAGTTTTTGATGGTCTTTATGGCCAGGAGCTGATTCTACTCCTGAATTTAAGTCGACCCCATAAAATCCCTGTTGGCTGGCAAGATAAACATTCTCTGCGGTTAACCCGCCGGCTAAGATGGCGTCTTGTTTATTACCAATATTGGCTTGCCAGTTGAATGTTTTTCCGGTGCCACCAAATTGCTGTGCAGATTTGCTGTCGTACAAATAACGATCGGCCCCGGCAGGTTTTGGACTCACTTCACCGCTCTGACTGTCAATTGCAATGGCTTTCCAAATCTCGGTGCTAAGTTGCTGCTCAGTCAGTAATGTTTTTAACTCTTTAATTTCAAGTTCTGTTTCATCGCCATGTAGTTGCACTGCAAAAAGATCCAGTGTTTTGGCTAAAGCTGCGATATCAGTAACGGCATGATTAACAAACACGCCGACCATGTTTAATCCAATATGACGTTGCTGCATTTGGGCGACTAAGTCACTTGCTTGTGCTGGCGTTACAGCTCTGGGTGATTTAGGATGAAATATTAATCCTCCAAATACTGCACCAGCTTGTGCCACTGCTGCAATATCGTCAATTTGAGTCAAGCCGCAAACTTTATTATTACCATAAATCAATTGTCTACAGGCTAAATCAATATCGTCTTGCGCCATTATTGAGCTACCGACAAGGTAACCGTCAACTAATGGGTTTAAGCGACACACTTGCTGATGATAATAAATCCCTGACTCACTGATCACCACTCTGTCAGCGGGGATTTGCGGTGCTAATAATTCTGTGGTGGCAAGGTCGGTACTCAAGTCGCGTAAATTACGGTTATTAATACCAATAATCGGCGCGTTTAGATCAATCGCTCTAACTAATTCTGCTTCGTTACTGACTTCAGTTAAGCAATCTAAGTGATACTTTGCCGCTTCGTTTGCTAACAATCGATATTGTTGATCATCAAGCACTGACAGCATCAGTAAAATGGCATCAGCGCCTTGGTGAGCCGCTAATTTAACTTGGTAAGGGTCGACAAAGAAGTCTTTACAAATAATCGGCTGAGTCACTCTAGCGCGCACTTTAGGAATGTAGTCCATGTCACCTTGGAAAAATTCTTCGTCGGTTAACACTGAGATGCCTGCAGCATATCGAGTATAAATATCAGCTATAGCTTCTACATCAAAGTCGGCGCGGATCAGTCCTTTTGAAGGGCTGGCTTTTTTACATTCAAAAATAAACTGAGCATTCGGCGCTTTCAACGCATCAAATAAGCTACGATCTGATATTTTAGGTTGTAAGCTAGCTTCGGGGAAACGCAATTTAAGTGCGCTAATATGCGCGACTTTAGTTGCAACGATGCGGGTTAATACATTATTTTCTGGCTTACTCATGGTGTTCTCCTGCTTGGCTCACGGCAGCTAAATCGGTTAATAAGATGAAGGCAGCGCCACTGGCAAGGGTTGCTAATGCTAGCTGTGTACCGGCTTGAACTGAGTCGCACACACCACTGATATACAAAGCACAACCTGCGTTAATGGCCACAGCATCTCGGTGAGCAGGGAGGCCATTACCTTGTAAAATAGCTTGCGTTATGAGGGCATTGTCTGCCGGTTCGCCGCCGGTGAGTTGTTCGATACTCGCGCGCTTAACCCCTAGATCTTCAGGGCTAAGTTGGTAAGTACGCACCGCACCGTCTTTTAGTTCTGCCACATAGGTATTGTCATGCAATGCCACTTCATCTAAACCACTACCATGTACCACCATGGCGCGTTTTACCCCCAAAGCATGGAGCACATGTGCGATAGGCTCGATCAGTTCAAGTGTGTAAACACCTAGAAGCATAAATTCTGGGCTTGCAGGGTTTATTAACGGTCCTAGCACATTAAAAATGGTCCGGGTTTTTAACGCTTGTCTAACCGGCACAGCATGTTTTACTCCGCCATGGTAATGCGGCGCAAATAAGAAACATAAACCCAGTTTATCTAAACACTGGCTTGCGGCATCTGGTGTCATGGTGAGTGCAATACCGAAATGGGATAATAAGTCAGATGAACCAGACTTACTCGATACACTGCGATTACCATGTTTTGCGACTTTAGCGCCAGCTGCAGCGGCAACAAAAGCGGCTGTAGTGGAAATATTGATGGTGTTATGTCCATCACCACCGGTACCGACAATATCAACAATGCCGCTTTGTTTTGAGGCATCACTGCGTGGGAAGGGTTTAGCGGCTTGCCGTAATGCGTCTGCCGCTCCGGCTATTTCATCAATGGTTTCGCCACGCATTTTTAGCGCCACTAACATCCCCGCCATGGTGGCAGGTTGCATATCCCCTTGAATAATCGCGCTAAAAACTTGTGCCATTTGTTCACGAGTTAACGCAGTACCTTGATAAAGGCGGTCGAATAAAGCTTGCAGATTATCCATTATTCTCCTCCAGTAAAGGCGTGGTCTTGGGTTAAATACGCTAATGTTTGCGTCAGTAGTTGGCTACCTAAGGTGGTTAAAATCGATTCTGGATGAAACTGAAAGCCTATTGCTTGATGTTGTGGATGCAATATTGCCATCGGCATATCATCGGTAGTGGCAATGATTTCTAAGCAGTCAGGTACCTTTGTCGCCACCAAACTGTGGTAGCGCGCAACCGGTAATGGTGAGGGCAAATTGGCAAATACGCCTTGACCATTATGGAGGGTGGGGCTGGCTTTACCGTGAACCACAAATGGTGCTCGTTCTACTTTACCGCCATAATATTCGACCATAGCTTGATGACCTAAACAAATGCCCAACATTGGAACTTTGCCGGCTACTTTACCAATCAGTTCCATCATGCAGCCCGCTTCATGAGGGGCCCCTGGGCCTGGTGATAATACCAAGGCTGCTTTTGAGGTTTCATTGATAAGCTTTTGTGCAACATAATCGGCGCTGACATCATTACGGTAAATGATGACTTCACAACCAAGGCTGCGGAATTGATCGACTAAGTTGTAGGTGAATGAGTCAAAGTTATCCAGTAAGTACAGTTTCATGCGGTTAGTCGCTTGGTTACTGGCTTGTGTGGTTGCAGTGCTCATAGGCCACCTCCCATTTTTATTGCTGAGATAACCGCTTGGGCTTTTTGACGAGTTTCATCGGCTTCGGCTTGTGGGTCTGAATCAAACACCACGCCAGCACCTGCTTGTATATGAGCAACCCCATTTTTAACAAAGGCTGAACGGATAACAATGCAGGTATCCATGTCGCCAAGACCATTGAGGTAACCTACAGCGCCACCATAACTGCCGCGACGAGCTTGCTCTGCTTGGCGAACTAATTGCGATGCACGTACTTTTGGCGCGCCCACTAAAGTTCCCATGTTCATGCAGGCTTGATAAGCGTGCAGGGCATCTAAATCTGAGCGTAATTGACCGGTGACGCGACTGACTAAATGCATCACGTGTGAATAACGATCAACTTTTAACAGTTCGGCCACTTTACGGCTACCGCTTTGGCTGATGCGAGCAATGTCATTGCGGGCTAAATCGACTAGCATTAAATGTTCAGACAATTCTTTCTTATCCAAACGCAGCTCGAGCTCTATACGACTGTCTAGGTCAAAATCAATCTCACCTTGGGCATTTTTACCGCGCTTTCGGGTGCCAGCAATGGGATACACTTCAACTTGGTTACTGGCCGCATCGTATTTCAGGGCACTTTCTGGCGATGCGCCAAATAAGGTGAAATCAGGACCTCTGAAATAGAACATATACGGACTAGGATTGGTTAAGCGCAAAGCCCGATACGCCCCAAGGGTATTTGGACAAGGTAGACTGAAACAACGTGATGGCACCACTTGGAAAATATCACCGGCGACAATATGTTCTTTTAAATCAATCACGGTCTGCTTAAATTGCTCGTCGGTGATGTTAACTTCTTCGTCGGTTGTCACTGGCGTTAATTGAGCAATATCACCTAGTTCAGCGCATTGTTCGGTAACGTGTTGCAGTTGCAAGGCTAATTGCTCTGCAATGATGTTATCTTGACCGAATTGGTGGCTGACAATCTCAGCTTGCTGAGTTTGATGGTCAATTAAAATAAGTGTCTCAGCTAGATAAAATAAATAGTCAGGGCAATCATTATGCGCATTGGGCGCAGCAGGGAGTGGCTCGACGGTATCAATTAAGTCATATGCTAATACACCACCTAAAAATAAATCTTCAAATTTAAGCGGATTATTAGTTTGTATGTGCTTGATAAACATTCTTAAGCCATCAAGAGGCGATGTTGACTTTAACCGTGCATCTTCATCTTGTAACTCGGTGGCTTTTTGCAGCGTCACGATGAGAGTATCATTATCTCGTTGTTGCTGTGCATCACTGAAGAAGTTCGCTATTGGCGCTAACAACGCGGCACCATTTTGAGTTAATGCGCTGAAGCTAAGCTGATAACCGTCGCAACGAATCATCATTGCCGCATGGGTGAGGACGATACTTTTTAAATGGTCTTTACTTTCGACCTCCGCAGACTCTAACAGCATGGTATGCGGCGCGTTATTAGTCACTTGCTGATACAGTTTTAGCGGATCTGTATGGTAGGTTAGTGCCTGCTTTTGCGTGGTAACCTGAGCGAGTTGATTTGGTGTAGTCACTGTTGTCGTCACTATGTCGCCGCTCCTTGTATCATGTTTATTTATCATCTATTGGCCTCTAATATTGTGTAACCCGAGTGACTAATTTTGCATGGGCCAGATAACAAGAAAGCCCACATTTCTGCGGGCTTTTTGGTAAAATCTTGTCTCTTAAAAATGAGCACAACGCTTCACACCACCCGTTAATTTGGGAAGTGCCACCACCAAGTAATGTGTAATGAAGCTAAAGAATGTGTCATTGTTAATCGCTATGTTATGTCTTTGTTTAATGCCTATAGGAAAACCCAGCTGGAGAGTAATGTCAATTGAATATTTCTCAAAAGCCATTAAAAAATGACAACCAGGATAACGAGAGGCTAATTATTGAGCGCTTTAGGTGGCTTGTGTATAAATAATTCATCAATTGCCATCATTTATTCATAAATCCAAGCAGTATTTTTATCGCTACTCTTGTACAATAAGCACATGATTACAGAGACTCTCCTGGCCGATCTTCATAGCCACACGACCGCATCAGACGGTCAATTAACACCAACCGAATTATTAACTCGCGCTATTGAAAAAGGCGTCGAGATGTTTGCTATTACTGACCACGACACAGTCGGAGGGTTAGCAGAAGCGCATCTTGCCAATCAAGCGCACGCCACACCATTAGTGTTAATTAATGGTTGTGAGATTTCAACGCGTTGGAACAGTTTTGATATTCATATTGTCGGTTTAAACTTAGATATCGGCCATATTGAATTATTAGACTTTTTAACTCACCAACGCCAATTGCGTGAAGTGCGTGCCCAAGAAATTGGTGAGCGTTTAGCTAAGGCCGGGATTGAGGGGGCTTATGACGGCGCAAAAGCAATTGCTGGCGACGCCGCACTGAGCCGTGGCCATTATGCAAGATGGCTAGCTGATAATGGTCATGCGACAGATATGCCTAGCGTGTTCAAACGTTACTTAGCGCGCGGAAAAACCGGTTATGTGCCTAATAATTGGGGCGACATGGCCAATGCGATAAACCACATTCATCAAGCGGGTGGCGTTGCAGTCTTGGCTCACCCTAGTGGTTATAAATTATCGGCTAAATGGCTTAAGCGCTTAGTACGTGAATTTGCAGAGGCCGGTGGCGATGCGATGGAAGTTATTCTAGGCCAGCAAACATTGGATGATCGTAATAATCTTATCGCATTAAGTAAGCAAAATAACCTACTTGCTTCTGTGGGGAGCGATTTCCACTTCCCCAGTAATTGGATCGAGCTAGGTAAAAACTTATTCCAACCTCAAGGTGTGGAATGGGTTTGGCAATCACAACATTGGACGGAAAGAGCATGAGTCAATTTTGGTATATTCATGATGAAAACCCACAAGCAAGGTTAATAAACCAAGCGGTGGCGATTCTTAAACAAGGTGGAGTCATTGTTTACCCAACAGACTCTGGTTATGCATTAGGCTGTATGATTGGCGAAAAAAATGCCATGACGCGCATGGCGCGTATTCGCCAGATTGAAAACGACACCAATTTTTCATTAATGTGTCGTGATTTATCTGAACTGGCTAATTTTGCCCGGGTTGATAATCAAGCATATCGTTTATTAAAAAGCTGTATGCCTGGGCCATATACGTTTATTTTCAAAGCCACTAAAGAAGTGCCGCGGCGGTTACAATGCGATAAAAAACGCACCATAGGTATCCGCGTGCCGAATAATGTTATTGCATTGGCGTTACTTGAAGCATTGGGTGAGCCGATGATGACCACCAGTTTGGTAATGCCAAATGAGCAATTTGCTGAGTCAGACCCTGAGCATATTCGCGACATTCTCGATCACCTAGTCGAAGGTATTATTCATGGCGGCTATTTGCCTGAAAATCAAACGACTGTGATTGATATGTCTGAAGATGAGATGGTGATATTACGTCATGGTGCTGGCGATACCAGTGCATTTGAATAACCACAGGTGACCATGGTTGATGAACCGTCAAGGATAAATATGCAAGGTAGCCAGCAGAGCCTGCCATTGGCAGTGGTTCGTGGCCAAGTACTTGATAGCATGCCACTAGACTTGTTTATTCCGCCTGAGGCCTTAGAAGTGTTTCTTGAAACCTTCGAGGGCCCGCTGGATTTATTGCTGTATCTTATTCGCAAACAAAAATTGGATGTGGTTGATTTACCCATTCAACAAATTACCCAGCAATATTTACTCTATATTGAGATCCTGACTGAAGCACGGATTGAGCTGGCGGCTGATTATTTAGTGATGGCCGCAACCTTAGCTGAAATTAAGTCACGTCTGCTTTTGCCTAAAATGGCCAGTGAAAATGATGAGGAAGAAGACCCTCGCGTGGTACTGATCCGGCAATTAAAAGCCTATGAAGTGATAAAGCAAGCTGCTGCAGATATCGATGCATTACCACGGATTGAGCGAGATGTATTACAAGCATCTGTGAGTGCAGCTCCAGACATTAAACCTGTCACTGTGCCTCCTGAAGTGTCGCTGGTGGATATTGCCCGCGCGTTTGGTGAAGTACTGAAACGCATTGATGCCAATGAAGATCATCATGTTAAGCGCGAACAGTTATCAACCCGCGAGCGTATGAGCCAAATTTTAGCCAAGTTATCCAGTACCGAATTCATTGGTTTTGAGTGTTTGTTTGATGTTAGTGAAGGCCGAGCTGGTGTGGTCGTGAGCTTTTTGGCACTTATGGAGCTGGTTAAAGAGTTATTGGTTGAATTAGTACAAAATGAACCTTTCTCGCCCATTTATGTAAAAGCCTATTAATCAAGCTCAACGCAGTGAGCAAAACACATGACAAGTTTGATATTACGGACGTAACATAACGCAAATATTAACGATTTATCCCTCTCTTTTATTCAAAGTTGAGGTTAACGATATTCGAAGAGATCCATGAAGCCAATTAATCCTACACAGCTAAAGCAACTTATCGAAGCCAGTTTATTTGTCTTAGCTAAGCCATTGTCAGTTAACGCTATCAAAGAAACTGTGTTGGCTGACTTTAGTGTGTCGCGCTCGCGCATTCAGGAAGTGCTTGATGAATTACAACTAGATTATCAAGAGCGTGGGGTGCAACTAGTGAAAGTTGCCAGTGGTTATCGCTTCCAAACTCAGGAAATGCTCAGTCCTTACTTGCAACCTCTGTGGCAAGAGAAATCTCCTAAGTATTCACGTGCAACCCTAGAGACCTTAGCGGTTATTGCTTATCGACAACCGGTAACACGTGGCGATATTGAATACATCAGAGGCGTGGCTATTAGCAGCCATATCATAAAAAGCTTAGTCGATCGCCAGTGGATTAAAGTAGTGGGCCATAAAGAGGTACCTGGTAGGCCTGCGTTATTTGCCACCAGCAGTGTATTTCTCGATTACTTTAATCTTACCAAGCTAGCCGACTTGCCAGCCTTAACTGATGCCGACTCTTTACATGCTTTATTTGAAAAAGCTCAGCTAGGCATGGACAATCAATCTGAGCTTGAAACCGTCGTTGATCCAGATAACGATGACGTCGTTACCCTTGATGAGGTATCTGAGCCAGATGGAGCTATTAAGTTTGATGAACAAGATGGCGCGGTTAACAATGACATTGATCCTGACAATCAAAACGATAATAACCCTTCGCATCAGCCACATGATTAATTAAGCATGAGATATAACCCTTATCGGTAACATCTTGGTGCACCCTCTAGCGCTATTCGTTTTCCTCATCAATATCTAAGAGTTGGTCCAGTCGCTTTATCACATCCACACTTTTACATGTGTCGACGGCGATTGATAATGGCCATTTTGAGGCAGGTTGGCTAACATGTAATCGATAAAGCGTTGGCTGGCAAGACTTAAAAAACGCCTCGAAGGGTAAACTAAAAAGACTACCGCCATATAAGGTGGGAGTTCATCAAACAATCGCACTAATTTGCCATGCTTAAAATCCTCCTGACAAATTCGCAAAGGTAAATAACCTATGCCGCGGCCAGAAAGCGTTGCTTCATATGCGAGTTGGATACTATTGGTACACAAATTGCCTTTGACCGCTTGCATCGCATCATTTGCCAAAGGCACTTCGCTGAAGGTTTTACCATTAGGGAAGCGAAATAAAATCGAATTATATTGCTCTATGTCCTCTGGTGAATGCGGTGTTCCGGCGTTAGCCAGATATTGTGGACTGGCAACAAAATATAACTCTTCGCGAATAATCGGTTTTGCCACCATGTCTATTTCGCTAAACGTTTCTTGGACCATAAATGCAATATCGATATTGTGTCTGACCATATCGAGGGGTTCTGTGCTGCTAATAATTTCAACTGACAGCTTTGGATTTGCGTCCATAAAATTAAAAATTTTGCTGACAATGTCCATCATCTCTGGGATAGGGAAGATTAATATCCGCAGATGGCCATTGAGTTCAGCTTTGTTATCGGTGATTTCATCTAATGTCTGTGCTAAATCAGCTAGCATAGTTAAGGTTTTTTGGTAGAAATGACTGCCTGCGGAGGTGAGGGTGATGGCGCGGCTTTGACGGTGAAACAGCTTTAAATTTAATGACTCCTCTAACGATTGCAAGCGTCTACTGACGGTTGACTTAGGCAAATTCAATAAGTTAGCCGCTTCAAGAATGCTGCCGGTTTCGACGATGCGGTGGAATAATGCAATGTCTTCAGTTTTCATATTGTTTGCTCTAATAATGCTTGATAAGTCAAACTCAAATAATGGGATTGATATTCCCAAATAAACCCATTTATTGCAACTATAATTCAGCGTATTGTTCGAACCAATTGTAAATTAACTGTCATCTCAAAAAGAGATGATGTTGTCATTACGTCAGTTTAAATCTCTGTTACCAAGGAACATAATCGATGAAATATCGCTCAACATTGCCGTTGGCATTGCTTATTTCTACTATTCTAGCTGGTTGTACGCCTGTCGAAAGCGCCGTACAAGAAGAGCTTGTACGCCCCGTTAAATTGTTTGAGGTCGCGCAATCTTCAGGCAATACTATTCGCCAATTTCCTGCCAGAGTTGAAGCCAACAGTCGAGCACAATTATCATTTCGGATTTCAGGTCAGCTTGTCAGACTGGATCTTGTGGAAGGGCAGCAGGTTAAACAAGGTTTTTTACTGGCTCAATTAGACGATCGCGATGCGCGTAATAATTTAATGACGCGTGAAGCTGAGTACGATTTGTTGCTGGCCGATTTTAGCCGTAATCAAACGCTACTCGATCGTAAACTGATTTCCCAAGCACTATTTGACAGCAGTAAAGCCCAACTTAAGTCGGCCAAAGCCGCGCTAGCAGCAGCCAATGACCAAGTGAGTTATACCCGTTTAGAAGCACCATTCAATGGCACCATTGCTAAGCGACTAGTGGATAATCACCAAATTGTTCAGGCAAACCAAGGGGTAATGACCCTGCAAAATAATCATTTGCTTGATGTCACTATTCAAGTGCCTGAAGCTATGGCAGCAGTCTTAACTCAAGATATTGCCAATGGCTTAGCGGCAAAAGTACGTTTTAGCGCAGTAGAAGGCATGTCGTTTGATGCCAAATTTAAAGAATACTCAACCCAAGTGACGCCGGGCACCCAAGCCTATGAAGTGGTGTTTTCATTACCACAACCTGACAATGTGCAATTACTGCCAGGCATGAGTGCTGAATTAACCTTAGCTACGCTTAACGAATCACCACAAGGCTTTAGTGCGATTGTGCCTATTTCTGCTGTAGACAAACAAGATCAAACTGGTGAGGTGACGGTATGGCGCTATCAGCCAGATAGCGGTGACATTAATCCGCTGAAAGTGACGCTTGGTCGCGTAAGCACTGATGGTGTTGAAGTGTTGAGTGGTTTGCAAAAAGGCGACGTTATTGTTGCTGCTGGATTGTCGCAATTATCTGCAGGCATGAAAGTGAAGCCATTACGCTGGCAACGGGGAGTGTAGTTGATGAATGTTGCTGAATATTCCATTAATCATAAAGTGATTAGCTGGATGTTTGTATTTTTACTGCTTATTGGTGGCAGTGTGGCTTTTACGGGACTAGGACAATTAGAGTTTCCAGAATTTACCATTAAACAAGCGCTAGTGATCACCGCCTATCCTGGTGCATCACCCGAGCAAGTGGAAGAAGAAGTGACCTTGCCGCTTGAAGATGCGTTGCAGCAGCTTGATGGCATTAAACATATCACTTCTATCAACAGTGCAGGGTTATCACAAATTCAGGTTGAGATTAAAGACAATTATGACAAACATCGCTTACCCCAAGTGTGGGATGAGGTGCGTCGAAAAGTAAATGACACCACAGGGGGCTTACCACCTGGTACCGCTAAGCCACAAGTGATTGATGACTTTGGTGATGTATACGGTATTTTATTGAACTTGTCAGGCAACGATTTTAGTAATCGAGAACTGAGCAACTATTCCGACTATTTACGCCGTGAGTTGGTGCTTGTTCCCGGGGTAAAAAAAGTCTCTGTGGTAGGTGATGTGACAGAGCAAGTGGTGATTGAGATTTCACAGCAAAAACTGTCAGCGCTTGGTTTAGACCAAAGTTACATCTATGGATTAGTGAACAATCAAAATGTGGTGTCTAATGCTGGCAGCATTGTGATTGGTGATAATCGTATCCGTTTACATCCCACTGGTGAGTTTAGTTCTGTAGAGGAGTTGTCTCGTTTAGTCGTCAGTTCACCAGGCAGTACTGAACTTATTTACCTTGGGGATATTGCCAATATTGAAAAAGACTATGACGAGACCCCTAATGTGCTTTATCACAATAGTGGTGAGGCGGCATTATCGTTAGGTATTGCGTTTTCAGGCGGCGTAAACGTTGTTGATGTGGGCAAGCGTGTGAGTGAGCGTTTAGTTGAGCTTGAATCGCAACGGCCGTTAGGGATGAGCCTTGATACGGTTTATAACCAAAGCTCTGCGGTTGATCATACCGTACAAGGTTTTTTGATTAACCTTTTAGAGTCGATTGCGATTGTCATCGCAGTATTATTATTATTTATGGGCCTGCGTTCTGGACTATTGATGGGCCTAATTCTGCTGTTAACTATTTTAGGTACTTTCATTGTAATGAAGGTATTAGACATTGAATTGCAGTTGATATCTCTGGGGGCGCTGATCATTGCCTTAGGTATGTTAGTCGACAACGCGATTGTGGTCACCGAAGGTATTTTGATTGGCTTACAGCGTGGTAAAACTCGTCTTGAAGCAGCCAAGCAAGTGGTATCGCAAACTCAGTGGCCATTATTAGGCGCAACTGTGATTGCCATTATTGCCTTTGCGCCAATTGGTTTGTCACAAAATGCGGCCGGTGAATTTTGTCGTTCATTGTTTCAAGTGTTAATGATTTCTTTGTTTATTAGTTGGATTACAGCAATCACCTTAACGCCATTTTTCTGTAATTTGTTATTCAAAGAGGCTTCACCACAAGCTGAACAGGTAGACCCTTATAAAGGCTGGTTGTTTACCACTTATCGTCGTTTTCTGTATTTTGTATTACGTTTTCGTCTAGTGACATTGTCAGTGGTGTTGGCGATGTTAGTCACCGCAGTGATAGGCTTTGGTCACATTAAGAACGTGTTTTTTCCCGCATCAAATACGCCAATATTTTTTGTTGATGTATGGATGCCAGAAGGGACAGACATTAAAGCCACGGAACGATTTACTGGCGAAATAGAGAAAAAGCTTCTGCAAGAAAGTGAGCTTAATGACTCCGGGTTAGTGCACCTGACATCTGTCATCGGTCAGGGTGCCCAGCGTTTTGTGTTACCTTATCAGCCTGAAAAAGGCTATCCAGCCTTTGCTCAACTTATCGTAGAAATGCGCGACCTAGCAGCCGTTAAGGCTTATATGCCCCAAGTTGAACAGTTGTTAAATAGCCATTTTCCCCAAGCACAATACCGTTTAAAAAATATGGAGAATGGTCCATCACCAGCGGCGAAAATTGAAGCGCGTTTCTATGGCGAAGATCCTCAAGTGCTGCGCAGTTTAGCCGCGCAAGCGGAAAGTATTTTTAGAAACGAACCGACAATGGACGGTGTTCGCCACAATTGGCGCAACCAAGTGCCACTCATCCGTCCACAATTACAAAATGCTCAAGCACGTGAAACCGGCATCAGTAAACAAGATTTAGATAATGCCTTATTGGTTAACTTTAGCGGTAAACAAATTGGCTTGTACCGTGAAACCAGCCATCTGTTACCGATTGTTGCTCGTGCACCAGCAGCAGAACGGCTTCAAGCGGATAGTTTATGGAAGATGCAAATCTGGAGTACAGAGAACAATACCTTTGTCCCAGCAACGCAAGTCGTCAGTGAGTTCAGCACTGAATGGGAAAACCCTTTGGTGATGCGCCGTGATCGTATTCGTATGTTGGCAGTATTGGGCGATCCTAAACTGGGCTCTAACGAAACTGCAGACTCAGTGCACAAAAAAGTTAGACATAAAATAGAGGCAATTAAACTGCCTTCCGGTTATCGCTTGGAGTGGGGCGGGGAGTTTGAATCAGCAGGCGAAGCGCAAACAGCTGTTTTTAGCTCAATTCCCATGGGTTATTTAGCGATGTTTTTAATCACAGTGTTTCTGTTTAACTCTGTACGACAACCCTTGGTCATTTGGTTTACGGTACCGTTGGCGGTTATTGGTGTATCAGCAGGGTTGTTGATATTTGATGCTCCGTTTAGCTTTATGGCATTACTTGGATTGTTGAGCCTGTCTGGGATGGTGATCAAAAACGGCATAGTGTTGGTTGATCAAATCAATCTTGAACTTGAAGAGGGGAAAGAGGCTGGATTTGCACTGGTTGATTCGTGTGTGAGTCGTGTTCGCCCTGTTATGATGGCTGCGATTACCACCATGTTGGGCATGATCCCTTTAATTAGTGATGCTTTTTTTGGTTCTATGGCGATTACCATCATCTTTGGTTTAGGTTTTGCTTCACTATTAACTTTAGTGGTGTTGCCCGTTATGTATAGCCTAGTGTTTAACCTTAAAGTGACTCGCTGATCGATCAATAATGCTATTTGATTGATTAAGGCTGCTGATACAATTGTGCCAGCAGCCTTTTTGAAGGCATTAATCTATCTTTAGCGTCGTTGTACATTAGGCTGCTTAATGTATTTCTGTTATCAACAATGGCTGACTCAAAATCGGTCAGCTTTTACGCCTCCATTGGTCTTGTTCGCAAACCAATCGCCAGCTTGATATTGATGACATAGCATAGACTGATTTTGCTGCGTTTCAGTTATCTCTTATCCTTAGTTGAATGTAACTGTGGTATTTTTTGCTCACCAGCCCCATTCAGCGTATAATCTACGCACTTTTCTAATTGTATGCGCTATAGGCGGGTACAATCCTAAAAAGACAATAAAACAAGAGTAATTAACCTTTTGTTTTTTATAAAACTTCTTTAAAGAGTCCCGCTAATGAGTGAAAAATTGCAGAAAGTCTTGGCCCGTGCAGGCCATGGCTCCCGTCGTGAGATGGAGGCATGGATTGCTGCAGGCCGAGTTAGTGTTGACGGTGAAATTTCTGGTTTAGGTGATCGTGTTGAGGCAGATGCCAAAATACGTATTGATGGCCGTGCTGTTTCATTAAAATCAGCTGACGACATTATTTGTCGTGTACTGGCATACCATAAACCTGAAGGTGAAATTTGCTCGCGCAAAGATCCTGAAGGTCGTACTACCGTGTTCGAACGTTTACCTAAAGTGCGTGATGCTCGTTGGGTTGCGGTAGGGCGTTTAGATATTAATACTTCAGGGTTACTATTATTTACCTGTGATGGTGAATTAGCTAATCGTTTAATGCATCCGTCTAATGAAGTAGAGCGTGAATACGCTGTGCGTACTTTTGGTGAAGTGCCAGAGGCTGCAGTGCAGCGTTTACGTACCGGTGTGACCTTAGAAGATGGCCCAGCCCAGTTTGATACCATCAAAGCTGCGGGCGGCGAAGGCATCAATCAATGGTGGCATGTTACCCTTCGCGAAGGACGTAATCGTGAAGTGCGTCGTTTGTGGGAGTCTCAAGACGTACAAGTTAGCCGTTTAATCCGCGTGCGTTATGGTCAAGTTGAATTGCCAAAAACATTGCCTCGTGGTGGCTGGATTGAACTGCCAATTGACCAAGTGAACTACTTACGTCAACTTGCTGGTTTAGAACCTGAGACACGTTCAATTTTAGGCTCGGACAAACACAGTGTTGCCCGTTCTAAAGTGAAAAGTGCTAAAATTCGCCGTGCAGTTCATAAGCATAAAGTGGTGGGTAATCACGGCAAACCAACGCGTCAGCGTAGCTAATACATCAGTTTTGCTTTGTTTATAGGAGGTCGCGAAAGCGGCCTTTTTTGTTAATTTTTATTGATAAAAATTATATATTGCTCACCTACTTGTCAAAAGTTTTTTCTCAGATATGATTCTCAAAATTTACGGCCTATTGAGCTGTTATTCGACAATTTATGCGCTGCGGCGTTAATACTAATGATTAGGAATGTATGAAAAAAGTATTGGTTGGTTTATTGGTCTTGTTACTAGTAGCTTGCGCATCTGCACCGAGTTGGCAAGGTATGTCTGAGCGTGAGATCAGTCAATGGAAAGCGATAGGGTTTGATTCAACCCAAGCGCAAAATTGGCGTGTCAGAGGGTTTGGACCTGCAGAATCTGATGGTTGGATAAAAGCAAACTTCACGTTAGATACGGCAACGATTTGGGCCAAAGAAGCTTTTAATGTTGAAGAAGCTCAAGTGTGGAGTGAAGCCGGTTTTGAGATTGAAGAAGCGGTAACTAATCGCAGTAAAGGCTTAACACCAGTAAGAGCAAATTAATTATTTATTGTGCTAAGCACTTTGTTTTGTTGGATTTTACATCGGATTGACGTTTTTTAAAGCGTTCAGTTTGATGTAATGAAAATTTTAGTTGCTTGGCTCAAAAAAATCAGTAAAGTGTGCCCCAAGTTAAGCCGGACGCGAAAGCAGCTTGGTTTACCTTATGTAATAACAAATTAAGTGAGTTGATATTTTTATCAAAACACGCTCAGTTTGCCCGAGTGGTGGAATCGGTAGACACAAGGGATTTAAAATCCCTCGCTGAATAAGCGTGCCAGTTCAAGTCTGGCCTCGGGTACCATTATAATCTCTAGTAATAGAGAGTGGTGTAAAAAAGCCTCAACTTATGTTGGGGCTTTTTTACGTCTGTAATTTGGTGGTTAAGGGTAACAAACGCAAAAGAAGGTGAGGGCGATAAGAGCGAACGAGCCTAGATGCTAGGGCGGACTTCATCCTACTAGTTCGCTACGTGGCTATAAGAGCGTTTGAGGTCTGAATACTACAGAGTTATAGCCTATAGCTGCTAAACACTCTAGTACTTAGACTTTTAAGGTTTAACGCTGACTTCAGTGACATTCGCATTTAACAGCCTGCATATCGCCCTTTAGCTACTTCAGTTACAGTCTCTAGCTTCGAAGCGTTTTAGCATCTCGGCTTTTAAGGTTTAACGCTGACTTCAGTGACCTAGCATTCAACAGCCTGCAAATCACCCTTTAGCTACTGCAGTTATAGCCTCTAGCTTCGAAGCGTTCTAGTACCTCGGCTTTTAAGGTTCAACGCTGACTTCAGTGACATTCGCATTCAACAGCCTGCATATCGCCCTTTAGCTACTTCAGTTATAGCCTCTAGCTTCGAAGCATTCTAGCACCTCGGCTTTTAATCTCTAGTGCCTCAGTTAATTGTTGATTAGCGCTTTTAATGTTGGCGACGCTTTAAAGCTGGGTTGATTAAATCCGTCAATCTCTATGGCTGCACCCGTTTGTGGATTACGGCCTACTCTAGGTAAGTAAAAACGCAATTCAAACGTGCCAAATTGTGGAATGTAGATTTTCTCACCTTCAGCTAAACCTTGATGAATAATGGCTAGGATCTGTTCAAGTTGTTGCTTTGTTTGAGCTTGAGGTTGGTCCATTTTATTGGCCATTGATTGGATGAGTTGCTTTTTATTCATGAGAGTCTCTATAACTTAAGTACTTCAAAACCCTCTTATAACAATTCAATATCGACCTTCCTAGTTGTGTATTCATAAATTAATGTTAAGTGGCTACTTTTTATATTTACGATTAACTTTTATACAAAGAGGTAATATTTTAGTATTCACTTTTGTTGCTTAAATGTTTCGTTCATTCAAAGCGCGTTATTATTTGCCATAATGACTATACCCATTTCACTTATGTCATAAACATGACAGTATCGTGGGGTGTCGTTAATGGGGAAGAGTATGTTCAGTAAACATAAACTGTCTATAAATGTGAGCATAGTAGCCATATTGCTTTGGAGTATATCGTCATTTGTTTTGGCCGATACTGATGATATATATCCTAACTTAACTCAAAATCTGCAATTACAGTATTTGGCTGAACCTAATGCGCAGCGAGCACACTATTTAGCAATATTACAATCAGAGTCAGCTGCAAAGTCATTAGAATATATCGATCTCATTCAGCAAAGTGTTGCCACTTTTTGGCGTAATAAAAAGGTGCCTATCGCATTTGATGCAATCGAAAGTTCGGCCTCGTTGCTTGAAAAAAATATCGCACTTGAACCTGCCGTCGATGATTACCTGAGCGTCATAAATGCGCTACGCAAGTTAATATGGTTATCGCAAACTCAAGATTGGCAAGCTATCACAGTTGATGCCTTGCTTCGCCCTGGCGATAGCGATCCCAATATTAAGTTAATCAACCAACGTTTGTGGCTATTAGGTGATGCCAGCGAATTACTTGCTGATGAAGTTGTGTATCAACCCGCTTCAGCGGAAAGTGTTAAACGTTTTCAGTCTCGCCATGGGCTAAAACCTGACGCCGTGATTGGTCCAAAGACCTTATTTTGGTTAAATCAAACTCCGCTTCAACTGGCTTCTTTATTAGCAAAGAGCTTTGTTGAAAAAACAGCATATTTAAGTCAATTGCCTCAACCTTATTTGTTAATTAATATTCCTGCTTTTCAAATGGTATTGGTGGATGATAATCAGGTCGTATTGTCATCGAAAGTTATCGTGGGTAAACCGTACCGGCCGACTCCGCTGATGACAGGGCAAATTTCAAATATCATCATCAATCCTACTTGGACGGTACCTCGACAGATTTTACGCCAAGATATTTTGCCGCAAATAAGACTCTATGGTGACTATTTTGCCGACAAGCATTTTGATGTGTTTGATTATGAAGGCAATCGAGTTAATAAAACTGCGGAGCAATGGCAGCAAGCAGCAATAGGGCGCTTTCCTTATCGAGTCGTGCAGCGTCCTGGAGGTGATAATGCTTTAGGTCGATATAAATTCCATTTCAATAATGATCAAAGTATCTATTTGCATGACACCCCCAATCGAACGCTATTTTCAAAATCACAAAGAGATTTATCATCAGGTTGTGTCCGCATTGAAAAGGTACAGCAATTAGCCGACTGGTTTGTCAACCATTTGGTTATCGATAAACGAACCTGGAATCGCTTACAGTCTAATTATACGCAAACCCAATGGTTTGCCTTATCAGCACCTTTACCCGTGCACATGGTCTATTGGCGTGCTTGGGTGGATGAGCAATATATTATTCAGTATCGTGATGACATTTATCAGTTAACTCCAAAGGCAGCGGTCAATTTATTAAGCCATCAAGGCGCCAGCAAAGATATTGTGCAGGGATTATCAGTTAATTAAGTAAAGTTAATGGCTGCTCACTTTGCTCCTAAGCACTTGAGCAATATCACACTCTTATATTAGCGTGCGTGTTTTTAATCTCACGCAACAGCGCCAGACTTGCATTTATGAGCATTAATGGTTAATTTATTCGCCAGCTGGATAAAAAAGCAACAACTAGTTCGATCTTGTTGTGAAGATTAAATTATGCCTCAAAGGCTGATAAGTCCTGAATTTAGATAATTAAAGTGGTGTATAAATGACAATTGAGTGCCTAACTCGTCGGCAGGTATTATTAGGCTTAAGCGGTGCCGCAGTGGTGACTCTGTTACCTAATACCGCCCAAGCAAGTCGTGCAACTATTGGGGTTAAAGATTTACGTTTTTATAATCTACATACCGGTGAAAGAAGTCAGGGAAGCTTTTGGGTTGATGGTCAATATCAATCAGCGACACTGACTGAGTTTGATCATGTATTACGTGATCATCGTCAAAATGTAGCCGCACCAATTGATAAACGATTATTTGAATATTTGTATAAATTGCAGGCTACGTTAGATAATCAAGATGAAATCCATGTTATCTCCGCTTATCGTTCACCGAAAACGAACCAAATGCTCGCATCTCGTAGTAATGGCGTAGCGAAGAAAAGTTATCACATGAAAGGCATGGCAATGGATATTGCTTTACCTGGGGTAAAAACCAAACATTTGCGTGATGCAGCCGAGTCTCTTAAGTTGGGCGGTGTTGGGTTTTATCCTCGCGATGGCTTTGTACACATTGATTGTGGTCCAGTGAGACGATGGGGTTAATAAGACAAATCTCATTAAATATCTGGTCAGTTCAGAGTCTCTCAGGTTTCAAAGTCCTTTAGGCATCTTTAGACGCTTTAAAAATAAGACATTCCCACCATCCATTGCGGTCAGATGCTGGAGGGTGAGTTACCCAGGAGCTTGTTACCGAGAGTCACTGTTTGTTTCAATCATCTGTCTTGCCTATAGCACTTTGAACTCTCGCTGAAAGATCACATATTTAATAGGATTAGTATATCTTCTTGTGGCTTGATAATGGCTGTGGTAATATCCGCGCGCTTTATTTGAGTCATCGTTGGTCGAGAATGATGACGCCTTCATACTTTATTAATTATTAAGTGAGTGACTAATGTCTTACACAATCAACGCAGTAACCCGCACAGAAATCGGGAAAGGTTCGAGCCGCCGCCTACGTCATGCCGGTAAAGTTCCTGCAGTAATTTATGGTCCAGGTAAAGAGCCTGTATCAATCACGTTCGAACACAAAGACATCATTAACATCCAGTTAAATGAAAACTTTTACACAACTGATTTAACTATCGTTGTCGATGGTAAAGAAGTTAAAGTTCGTGCAAAGGCTATCCAACGTCACGCATTCAAGCAATTAGTTGAACATATTGACTTCATGTTTGTCTAACTTTTGCTTTGAAAAAAGCGCCTAAGGGCGCTTTTTTTGTGTCTGTTTTTTACAACCCTAAACCCTAAAGTTTAATCAATTTCGAAGCTATAGTAGATATCCAGTGATTGACTTAAGGTACTCGATACACTTTCTAAATATAATTGTGAAAATAAGTAATAGCGCACGGTCATTTCATACCCTGGGTTAAATACGCCCACACCATATTTAATCATTAAGTCTTCGCCAATATAGCCACTCACAGCTACTTTTCCATCATCATTGGTATCAAGTTGTACATTAGAAAAACCAAATTTTTCAATGAGCCCTGTCGCTGTACTGCCAATACTATTCATTGCGCCACCATCAAGTTGTGAGCCTAAACTCAGCGCTGCCCCCATCATTAATGAGTTGCTTTGTTGGTTACTTGAACTGGTAAAGCCTTTACCCGTTAAAATATACGATAATATCTCAGCTTGTTCTTTTGCCGGATTAGAAAATAAGGTTACAACAGGGCGCATTGGTGTCCCCGTAACTCTGACACCTGCGGTTATATCGCTTTCCTTAATCTCTCTGGTTGCCTCTATATTAAGATTTGGTGATGCAGTTGGTCCAATAAATTGCACTTCACCGGTATTGATCGTTAGGGTTTGCCCCATAAACTTATAGGTACCTTTATTGACTCTAATATCGCCAAACAACATCGGTGGTTTAAATGCTTGTTGCTGAAGTACAAGGTCACCTTCTAGCTTACCCTTGAGGCCCATGCCATCAATAGTGAGGTTTTTACCTACATTGATATTTAAGTCGGCTGTGATGGCGTAAGGGCTGGTTTTAACCGTTTGTTGAGACACTGAATCATTGAATACCACATCATTTGATACGGCTATGCCTCCTTCAGCCAATGGGGTGATTTTTATTTGTCCTGAGGGAACATTCACTTTGCCTTTTATTGCGAACAGTTGGTCATCAAAGGTCATATTAATATCTGGAGAGACATTTAAGATTGCCATTGGCGGTTGAATAACAGCTAAGTTACTGCCTTTAATGTCAATATCACCACTAAATTTACCTTGTGGCCACGCTAAGGTACCTTGGGTGGTGACTTGGCCATCTCCCATATGCCACTGGCCATTGAGCTGCCCTTGCTGACCTTCAAGTGAGAGTGATAAATAGAGTTTATCAATTAATGTCGGGTTAGTTGATAAGGCCAATGCTGCATCATTGAGTTTAATATTACCTGATAGACTAGGGTCCATAAGGGTACCGGATAACATTAATCGGCTCGATAGCATACCTTCTAAGGTTTCAAGTCTTGGGAAAAATTCTCCAAAGGGAGCGAGATTGAGCTCATTCACATTAATCGTTCCTTGTAAGGTACGATCGGGAGTGATATTAACACTTAGCTGACTTTGCCAACTGGCGATTCCGGATGAATCGAAACTTAATGAACTGGTCACTTTTTTCTCATCAAGTGACGCTTGTAATAGCAGCTGCTGATAGTCGATGCTAATGGTGTTGTTTTTAGTACGGCTTAGCTTAATATTACCGGGCAGGAGTGTAAATTGAAGATTGGCCGTAGGCTTTTTAGCTTTAGCCCAATTAACTTGACTGGTTAACGCTGCTTCACCGCTCCAGTTGATTTTTTTAGATAAAATGGGCTCCAAGGTTTTACCTGGGTTACCCGTAAGCGTGATATTGGCTTGGCCAGTGTGGCCCAAATTAACATCATTGATCAAACATAATTTATTGTGTGGGTGCACTAAACAGAAGCTGCTGATGCTACCTCTATGGTTAAGTTGATCCCAGTTTGCTGTAATGGGTTTATCTTGTTGCCATTGTCCAAGGACATTACTGATACTGAACTCGGTTAAGGTGGCATTAAATTGTTGTTTATCAATATTGCTACTACTGCTAATTTGAGTATTGACGACCAAATCACCTTGAGTATTCAGTTTACTTTGTTGTTTGCTTTGGTTGCCTTCACTGATAAAAGAAATATCTGTCAGTTTATAGCTACTCCATACAAGATTGTTATTATGCAGTTCTATTCGATATTGGTGTTGTAAATAAGGACGATAGTTAGCGAGTAAATTGAGGTTATCAATTTTACTACCTTGGTAGCTCAACTTGTTAATTTGTGCGTTCACATCAACGATAGGGTCTGCACTATTGCCGCTGACATCTACTTTAGCGAAGATACTACCGCGAGCGCCTGTTAGCCACTGGCTGACATCTGGCACACTCAGTTCAGCATTGATGTCCCAGATTTTATCTGCTTGACCGTTGACGATTAATTGGGCGCCGAGAGCATTGGCTTGTAAGTTAGACGCGTTAACTGCAAAATCTTGATTTAATGAAATATCGCCCTGTAAATTCAATGGATAACCATTTAAACGTCCTGTTAAATTAGCCTGTTCAATTGCCACTTGCCATTGTTTATCCGCAAGGCTGCCCGAACTATTAAAATGACCACTGAATTTACTTTTGACTGGATTTTGCTGATTAATATAATCAATGTATTGCAACTGGATATTGTCGCTAAACACCTTAGCTTGCCATGTTATGTTATCTTGATATGACAGTTCTCCCGTTAGCTCCACATTGCCAGCCAGCGACTGCACCTTCAGCTTATTAACCGTCAGTTTTTGCTTAACGTTAACAATATCAGCACTTACCGTTAAAGGTGGATGGTAAGGCGTGGTGATCTTCCCTTCAAACTGTGCCACTTGATCTTTACTATCGCCTTTGCTGGTAAAACGGCTAATGTTGCTGGTGTACAAGGGGTTACTCAGTGGCCACTGTAAAGCTGCGTCGGTCAGTGTTACTTGGTAGTCAAGCGTAGGAGACGTGAGATCGACTTTAGCTGTGAGGTTAAAATGGCTATCACCCTTAGCAATGGCGTCGATGTGTAACTGGCTTAAGTCTTCGCTAAGTTCAAGGCTAAGTTGTTGCTGTTTAAGCCCCGGGAATTCAGGCAGATTATCGACATTTGCTGTTAGTGTTAATGCGAGCGGATAGTGGTCATGCAAAGCAATGTCACCACTAACACTGACATTACCATCATCATGCTGAATGTCGAGTTGGCTTATTCCAAGTTGAAATTGACGAAAACTGGCCGCCAATGCGATATGGCTAAAATGGTCAGTTCGTTCACCCAATTTGAGCAGACTGTCTGTTGCATTAAATTGCCTAACATCGATAGGAAAAGGCATAAACACTTGTGGTAAATTCGCCAGTGGCCATGCTGTCGCTTTTGCATCAACCGTTTGTGCAGTTTGTGTACTCTCCACTGGAACATTGATTGGCTTGGTTGATGCTGGTGCAGAAGGGATATCAACTATCAGGCCTTGGCTGGTAAATGATTCAACCATCAGGCCTGCGCTGTTCCAAATAGCTTGAGTCGACAGCTCATCGGCATGAAATGTCATGCTATTGACCGCAATATCAACCTGGGTTAATTTTGCTTGGCTGAGGCTAATGTTTATCGGTAATTCAAACTCAGTAAAAGGGGCTGGTAACTCAGTGGATTGATCCGCATCTTTTGCAGCAGGAATATTATCACTGACAATATTCACTCCTATGCTCGAAGCCATTAGGTTTGTCACACACAGCTGTTTATTCATCAGACAGGTTGGCACCCATTCCAATGTTACATTTTGAGCATTAACGCTAATGCCAGGCATTGACCATGACATGCTATGAAGGGTGAGATCGCCATTTAAGGTGCCAGAAGCGTATTCAACTTCAACATCGCTGACTAATTGGTTAACCAAGAACACCGCTGTTTTGCTGCCAAATGGCGTGCCTATGAGGACGGCAAACAACATCAATAATGCTAAAGGCACATAAATTAAGATCCGAGTATAAAACTTAATTTGGCGCCAAATGCGTGCAGGTAAGCTAGTTGCACGGTTAGTTTTGGTATTATTATTGGCAGCGGTCGCTTGTGGCTGCTGACCTTGTTCAGAATGCTCATCTGTCATAAATCAGTCCCCATGGTTAAATGGAAACGAAACGAGCGTGCAACGGTCTCAGTTTCTTTTAAGCCAAACCCTAAGTCCATTCGGATTGGACCAATCGGTGATATCCAATGTAAACCACCGCCAACCGATACCACGGGTTCAAACTTCTGTGTATCAAAGGCATTACCCGCATCGACAAAGGTAGCAACGCGCCAAGTAGGGGTGAGATAGTACTGATATTCTACGCTGCCGACGGCCAAAAAACGGCCACCAACCACTTGTCTCGATAAGCCGCCTTCACTGTTGGTGTAGTCAATATAGGGCCCTAATTCTTGGTAACTGTAACCCCGTATACTTTGGTCGCCACCAGCAAAATAACGCAGTGATGGGGGAATGTTGGCAATATCGTTATCATTAGCAATATTTGCGCCTAAGTCAACGCGAGCAACAAACCGATGCTTATCAAATAAGGTTTCTATCCATTTAAATCGTGCTTGTAAGCGAGTGAGACGAATAGTCGATCCTGCAGATGGATCTGCATATTCAATGCTGTATGTTTGACGATAGCCAGATTTAGGATCGAGGGTGTTGTCACCTCGAACCGTTTTAGTGAGGTTGTAACCTAATAAATAAAATCGCGGATCGTAATCAGTATCGAGTTGATTATAAAACTCTCTCGTGGATTCAAGGGAATAACCATGCAGCCAATTACTTTTGGACCGTCGTTGACGCGTTAAGCCAATGATGTATTTTTCAGACTCTAACTGGCCAGTATTATTAAATTGACGGTTATCTGGATCATAATCTTGAGTGACACCATAGGTGTCGCGTAATAATCCTAGTTTTATTTTTAGTTGATCATCTAAAGGATGCGTTAATGGAATCGTATAGGTAGTTAAAATTTTCGGCCGTTCAGGCGACCACTCCATACTGGTTTCTTGATAATGCCCATAGCGGTTTATTTGTGGGGTACGCCAAGTCACTCGCACGCGAGGATCGATACTTTTTTCGGTACTATTACCAATATCAGCACCTAAACCGACCTCAATAAGATGGCTCGGACGAGGACTTAGTTCAACTTTAATTGGCACAACACCGGTTTCAATCTTGTCTAATTGAGGCAATACTTTGATATTACTAAAGTAACCAGTATCTAACAAATTACGATTAAACTCAGTCAAAAGTTGCGTGGCATAAGGCGCATCAGCACCAAAAGGGATTAATGCTTCGACAATATCGTCATTAAGCGTTGAACCTTCAAAGTCAACATCACCAAATAAATATCGCTTACCTGAATCAAATTCGAGGTTAATTTGGGCGCTATTTAAGTCACGATTAATGCTGATTTCTGATTTTGTGTATTGACCATCAAAATATCCTCTTGCCATTGCCAGAGTGACTAATTGTGATTTAATTGAATCGTAAACCCCGTGGTTTAAGGTGTCACCAGGTTTGATTTTTAGGCTATTAAGCCATAGCGAAAAAGTATTGTCTTCAAGCATCTCTCCCTGAAAATGAATATCAACCCACTGAATAATCACTGGTTCCCCAAGGGTGATATCGAGCTTTAGCTCCCAAGGCCCATTGTCTTTTTCGTTAACGTCAATATCTAAAATAGCGTGATAGTAGCCCATAGATTCAAGCGCATCATGGGTGTTATCGTCAACTGTGAATAAAAAAGCTCGGCGTTGAACATCATTATCTGGCAAGGTACCTAAGTGAGCTGAAATATTATTTTCAATTTGTTTGTTAACGCCATTAACGTTAATCGTTAGCCAATTATTATCAGCCAGCACAAAGCCTGACATCAATAAGGTCAACGAAAGTAATAGAAACTGACTAAATTTAAGGCGTTTTGTCGGCAAATTAAGCTAATTTTTCCAAAAGTGATCATGATGACTATTGTCGCTACAAAGTCTAAAAGTCGCAAGGATATGATTGAAATTACAACCACAAATGGTTACAAAGATAAACCACTTTCAAGGACTTGCCTAACATGAATAAATTATATTTAACGATTGCAGTGTGTTTATGCTTAACCGCAAATATCTGTGCAGCCACAGATGATAAGCCTTTTTCAATTGCCATCCATGGCGGCGCGGGAACCATTTTAGCTGCCAGTTTAAGTCCTCAACAAGAAAAAGCTATTCGCGATAAACTCAAACAGGCTGTTGATACAGGCTATAAGGTGCTAGATAAAGGCGGTAATAGTCTTGATGCGGTTCAAGCGGCAATTAATGTGTTAGAAAATAGTCCATTTTTTAATGCTGGTGTTGGCGCGGTTTATACTTTTGACGGCGGCCATGAACTAGATGCCTCGGTAATGGATGGTAACACAATGAATGCTGGAGCCGTTGCGGGGGTTAAACACATTAAAAACCCAATTGATTTAGCTCGAAAAGTGATGGAAAAATCACCTCATGTGATGCTATATGGCCAAGGGGCAGAGGAGTTTGCATTAACGCAACAATTTAGGTTGGTGTCTAATAGCCATTTCGACACGCCTCATCGTTATGCACAATTGCTGGATGCCAAAGCGAGCATCATTGAAGCTGAGCGCGTAAATGGTGGTGATCACCAGGCGTCAGTTGCCCAGTTACCTGCTAACTACAAATACGGCACAGTCGGCGCAGTGGCGCTTGATAAACAAGGCAACCTTGCCGCCGGAACATCAACTGGCGGCATGACGGCAAAACGTTTTGGCCGCATTGGTGACTCACCGGTTATTGGTGCTGGAACCTATGCTGAAAATGGTGTTTGCGCCATATCAGCGACGGGTCATGGCGAATATTTTATTCGCTATCAAGTGGCAGGCGACATATGCGCTAAAGTCAAATACCAACAGAAATCTATTATTCAAGCGGCCGATGAGGTCATCAATCAACGCTTGCTCTCGGCAGGGGGAACTGGAGGAGTGATAGCGATTGATCAACGTGGCAATATCGCGACACCATTTAATACCGAAGGGATGTATCGCGCCACACGAAGTAAAGGCCAAGCTGCAACCGTTATGATTTGGCGTGACAAGTAAGTATTACTGCGCTGAATTGACTTAGGTATATCAAATAGATTCATCAAGTCAGTTCATCACGTGGTTAATGCAGTGGGCTAATACCATTGATTAGTAAACCGATTAGTGCAATCGGTTATATTTTCTATCTCCTGAGCCATTATTGACTAAACTTAATCAAGTTAGTACCCGAGAGTTGATTCCTTATGAGTTGCTTGACGGGGTTTATTAAACACGTAGTCAATTAGCGTGTAATAGGGGGCAATATGGATTCAATAAAAATTAAAGATTATATGGATAAGCATCCAGTATTATTAACTGCAGATATGTCACTGGCTATTGCGGTTGAAAAACTACTCGCCAGTAATAAAAATGGTGCTCCGGTTGTTGATCATATCGGTCAATTAGTGGGCTTTCTATCTCAACAAGATTGTTTATCTGTGATGCTAAAAAGCAGTTACCATTGCGATATGACTAGTACAGTAAAAGATTGCATGAAAAGCCCTGTATTGTCGGTGACGCCCGATGAAAGCATATTGGAATTAGCGGATCAAATGTTAGGCGCTAAACCGAAGATTTATCCTGTAGTGAGTGCAGGAAAAGTCATTGGAACGATTAATCGGACGAATGTACTTAAGGCGATGAATATTTATATGCAACAGTGTTACTTATCTCCAATATAACAATCGTTGAAATCAATACCATTCTGCTGTTTTCCTTGCTAGGATCGCTTTTTTTGATGTAAGCAAGGGAATCAGATTTGAATTCGGACCTTCACCCGCTATCTAAGGCGTATCTCAATCTTTGTTATCAAACCGATGCCGCTAAAATTCGACGTCGTTTGTATCGTGTCAATAAAGAAGCCGAGTCTGAAAAAAAATCCCAAACGTTAGCGCAGTTAACTGAAGCTGCGCAGCAAGCCTATGCCAAAGCGCAGTTGCGCTTACAGTCTCGACCGGTTATTCATTACCCAGACGAACTGCCTGTGTCACAAAAACGTGATGATATCGCTTCTGCCATTGCCAATAACCAAGTGGTCATTGTCGCGGGTGAGACGGGATCGGGTAAAACGACTCAGTTACCTAAAATTTGTCTTGAACTTGGCTTAGGCACTCGTGGCTTAATTGGCCATACTCAACCTCGTCGTCTAGCCGCTCGAAGTGTTGCCAACCGTATTGCTGATGAACTTAATAGCCCTTTAGGTGATATTGTTGGTTTTAAAGTTCGCTTTGCAGATGCTCTGAGCGACAACAGTTATATCAAACTGATGACCGATGGTATTTTGTTAGCGGAACTCACTTCAGACCGATTTTTAAACCAGTACGATGCGATTATTATCGATGAAGCGCATGAACGCAGTTTAAACATTGATTTTATTTTAGGGTACCTAAAGCAAGTATTAAAAAAACGTCCTGATTTAAAAGTCATTATTACTTCCGCAACCATCGATGTAGACCGTTTCTCAAAACATTTCAATAACGCGCCAGTTATTGAAGTATCAGGGCGTACCTTTGACGTTGAAACGCGTTACCGTCCTCTAGTTCGCGATAGCGATGAAGATTTAGATGTCAGCGATGGTATTTTTGCTGCTGTTGAAGAGCTCATGGCGGCAGGGCCCGGCGACATTTTAATTTTTATGAATGGTGAGCGCGAGATCCGTGATACAGCTGATTTACTCAATAAACAGCAATATCGCGATACTGAAGTATTACCACTATATGCGCGCCTTTCTTACGGTGAGCAATCTAAAGTGTTTAAAAGTCACATTGGTAGGCGCATTGTACTGGCCACTAACGTTGCTGAAACCTCATTAACTGTTCCAGGGATCCGTTATGTTATCGATCCTGGAACCGCTCGCATAAGCCGATATAGTTACCGGACTAAAGTACAACGTTTGCCGATAGAACCTATTTCCCAAGCCAGTGCTAATCAACGTCAAGGACGTTGCGGTCGTGTAGGCCCTGGTATTTGTATTCGACTTTACGATGAAATGGATTTTATTCAGCGCCCAGAATTTACCGATCCTGAAATTTTGCGGACTAATCTTGCCTCGGTGATTTTACACATGTTGGCGATTGGTTTGGGTGACATTGGCGGATTTCCATTTATTCAGCCACCGGATCAAAAACATATTCGTGATGGTTTTTTATTGCTTGAAGAGTTACAAGCAGTGAAGAAATCAGGTAATGATTTAGTGTTAACCCCGTTGGGCAAAGATTTAGCTAAAATTCCACTTGATCCTCGTTTAGCTCGAATGGTTATTGAAGCGAACAAATTAGGCTGTTTGCATGAAGCATTAGTGATTACCTCTGGTTTATCTATCCAAGATCCGCGTGAACGTCCTGTGGATAAAAAACAAGCAGCTGATGAATGTCATCGTCGCTATGCCGATAAAGACTCTGATTTTGCCAGTTGGGTTAAGTTATGGGACCACGTTAAAGATCAAAAGCATGAGTTGTCAGCCAGTCAGTTTAGAAAACAATGTCGCGATGAATATCTCGCCTATCTACGCGTGCGTGAATGGCAAGATTTATATACTCAAGTGAAACAAGCTGTTCATGAATTGAAATGGCGTATTAATGACAGTGCAGCCAGTTATGAACAGTTACATCGAGCATTATTATCGGGCTTGTTAAGTCATGTTGGTTTTAAAGGCGAGAACAACGAGTATCTAGGGGCGCGTAACCGTAAGTTCTTTGTGTTTCCGGGTTCGCCTTTAGCCAAAAAAGGTCCTAAGTGGATTATGGCCGCAGAGTTGACTGAAACGTCACGATTGTTTGCCCGTTGTTGCGCTAAAATTGATCCTGAATGGTTGGAATCGCTTGCGAGCCATTTAGTGAAAAAGAATTATCTTGAACCGCATTTTGAAGCTAAAGCAGCAAGTGTTATCGCACTTGAGAACCAAGTGCTTTATGGCTTAACTATCGTTAATCGCCGTCGAGTGCAATATGGGCCTATTGAGCCTATTGAGGCTCGAGAGATTTTTATTCGTAGCGCCTTAGCAGAAGGGCAGTTACAGACTAAAGAAGCTTTTTTTGTAAATAACCAGCAGCTACTCAATGACATTGAAACACTAGAGCATAAGTCTCGTCGTCGAGATATTTTAGTCGATGAGCAAGTGCTGGTGGATTTTTATGAACCCTTGATCCCTGCAGGTATTTTTAACGGGCCGTTGTTTTTTGCGTGGTGGAAAAAAGCTCGCCAACAAACCCCTGATTTACTTGATTACAGCCAAGCCTTGTTAATGCAGCGAAGTGCCGAGCATATATCGGCGCTTGATTTCCCTGATATATGGCACAAAGGGAATTTAGCCTTAACTGTGAGCTATCATTTTGAACCTGCTAGCGCTGATGACGGAGTCTCTGTACATATTCCGGTTGCACTGATCAACCAAATTGACGACAGTGATTTTGATTGGCTTGTACCGGGATTACGACAAGAGAAACTCATTGCGTTGATCAAGTCACTGCCGAAAAATTTACGCCGTAATTTTGTGCCTGCTCCAGACTATGCCCGAGCATGTTATCAAGCGATGAAACCGTTTGAGTTATCGATGCTCGATTCTATGTGTAAACAGTTACTGCGTATGAGTGGTGTACGCATATCGGCTGATGATTTTGATTTAACGCAACTAACAGAACATCTTAAGATGAACTTTAAGATTGAAGATGATCAAAGTCGTTTAGTCGCCCAAGGCCGTGATTTAGAAGCGTTAAAAGGTCAGTTACAAGGGGTAGTTGCCAAAGCTATTCGTAAAGTGGCTGATAAAGGCATTGAACAACAAGCTTTAACTAGCTGGTCGTTTGGTGATTTACCGGTTCAATATCAGCAGCGTAAAGGCAATTACGAAGTAAAAGCGTATCCTGCCTTAATAGACAATAAAACGGATGTGGCGATCAAGCTATTTGATGATGAACACGAAGCTAAGCGCCATCATCGAGTAGGCCTGCGTCGGTTGTTATTGATTAATATCCCTTCGCCAGTGAAGCACTTACAGCAAGCATTACCTAATAAAGCTAAGCTTGCAATGTACTTTAATCCCTTCGGCCAAGTGCAGATATTAATTGAAGATATTATTAATGCCGCGGTGCAGCAGTTATTAGATAAAAAGCAACTCGATATTCGCAATGAACAGCAGTTCGAGCAAGCAAAAGATTGGGTTCGCCAAGAGCTTAACCCAACTGCTGAGCAAATAGCATTAAATGTTGAGCAAATATTAACTATTTATCAACGTGTTAAGAAGCGTTTAAAAGGTAAAATTAGCCTGGATATTGCCTTTGCGATGAGTGATATTCAAACTCAGCTTGATAGTCTGGTTTATAAAGGCTTTGTTGAGGATTGTGGTTGGCAACGCTTAACCGATGTGAGCCGTTATCTCAGAGCCATTGAAAATAGACTCGATAAGCTACCTGTTGACCCAACACGCGATCGATTACACATGCATAGCATTGCTAAAGTACAAGAGGCGTTAACGGCGCAATTAGCTAAAGTGCCGCGTTCACAAGCAATACCTGAAGCATTGATTGAAGCTCGCTGGATGATTGAGGAGTATCGAGTATCATGTTTTGCCCAAGTGCTAGGCACTGCTTATCCTATTTCAGAAAAGCGAGTATTGAACCATATTAGCCAAATATAATTGTTGAGAATAATATTATCGCCGATGCCATGCATCGGCTTTTTTATGTAAAACTGAAAGTGTTTCATTTATTTTTGCTAAAAATGGGGTTTTTATAGGTTATATCAATAAAAAACCTACAAAACTGAAAGTTTTTCGTAATTTTGATTTGATTGTGATCTGACTATTGTTATACTCCACGGCATGAAGAATGTGATTGTCAGTCTTCTCTCTGTAAGGCAAATGTCATCCCCTCAGCATTAACAAGATGTTGTCTATATTAAAGATTTATCATCTTGTTGCTGTAAATAAAAAGACAGGCCTACACCTACAAAACGACCTAAAAGATTGGAGTTATTATGGAAGTTCATGAATACGAAAATGCTTACTATCAAGTGAAAGATGACGTGTTAGAGTCTTTACCTTCTGACGAAGAATAAGACGATTGAACGAGCATATTGATGTACTGACACTTGGTTCACTACATTAAAAAAACTCCGACACTAAAAATAAAAATAGCAGCCTAGGCTGCTATTTTTATTACTGATTACACTACTTTAATATGGCTAAGTATTTATTGAATGACAATTTAATAGCTATTCTATCCAATAGTGCAATGAAGCGAAGACAATACTTAAGCCTATTCAATATCAACCTTCAATACGACCTTTTTCAGTTAATATTTCAACAATAACCCAAGTATTACCTATTTTATGTAGACGGATAGTTCGATCATCAATCCAATTTCTGCCACCTTTCAATCCTTGCATTTTAACCACCACTGTTACGTCATCGGTGAATTTACGGAAGAAATCGATATCAATCTCATCGATAGACATAGTTACTTGCTTCATGGATAAGCCTAAGACATGTCGTTGTACCGCAGATGCAATATGGTAGTGATCCATGATCTCTTGGATATCAGCAGAGACAAACTTTTTTGCTTTATCTACATCACGATCGACATAAATTGCTTCGAAGAAGCCCAAGGATACTTGTTCTGGCGTGAGTTGGGCTTCGCCAAATTCATCTGATTGACCACAGGCACTGAGAATGAGTAGCAGGAAAAAAGGTAAAACTCTTATCAAATTCATATTTAACATCATATTCTAATACAGTTGTTTTTATAATTTTAACCAGTATCTCGATTTATGTCATGGCTTACAAGGATAGGAGTGATATAAACCATCCTTTTATAGATCGCCATCATGTTAACCATTGCTTACCGGGACGAATAAGTGAGATTTTGTATATTGGAAATATAGAAGCAGATAATAAATGAGTGGATAAACTATTATTTGTTCAATTGACAGCATAAGAGAGTACTTTTGATCTTAATGGCTTGACGCGCTCTATATGACATGTCATAAATCAATATAGTAACTTTACGCGAGTTGTACACAGCCAGCTATGCCGTATCAGCGTACAGATGAATTATTACTTATTAATCCAGTAATAATAACTGATTAAAATGTTATCCACAGAATCTGTGGACAACTTTGTTGACGAATGTTGTTTATATCACTAAGCCTTTGTATTAAGTGATGTTTTGTGTGTGGTTAAAAAGTAACGACGACTTTACTTAAAATCAATTTCGCCTATAAAAAAAGCCTCATAACGAGGCTTTTTTTATAGCAAAATTAAAGCAAGACCATCACCATTTCTTTTTCGGTTGAAATAGCATATCAAGATCATCACCTTCTTTTTTCTGTTTTGGTGCACTTGGTTCACTATGCTTTTGAGCACCCATTATTTCATCGAGTAGTTGCTTGGCTTCATCGACTTTACGAGCAATAAAAGGATCATTCGGCGTTTGTCCCTTGATCGTGTGCAAAGTGTTTAAAGCTTTAGTGACCATCTGTTTACTTGAACCGTACTGTTTCATAAAGCAAGCGGCACGTGCTCGAGTAATCATAGATTCAACATTAATTCTTAATTGAAGGTTATCAATACGCATTTCTTCTTGACTAAAAATAGACGGATCAACTTTTCCCTTGTTATGTTCAGCTCGTAAAATCGCTTTAAGTTTTTTGAGTGTTTTGACTAACTCTAAAACTTGTCTGTCATTATCAGGTAGGCGGAAGCCCTCAATCGCAGGGACTTGGCTTGCTGAGCTAGATACACTAGATACTTGTGCTTTTATGTCGTTTAAGCGACGTTCGTAATCAGATTTTAATTGCCCTGATGCATGTAATAATGACTGTTCTAAAGCATCTTGAATGCGGCGATAAAGGATTAACATGATATGGCTAGAAGATGGTGTCATACCTGTGTTAGATAAGACGGCATCGGTTTCATCTATGATGGCGCGCTGACGAGCAATTTCTATGCGACGCTCGGCTTCTGCACGCTCTTTTTGTTGTTGGACAATACTAAAGCCAATAATCAGCAGTAGCAGTGCACCAATAAGAATTAATACCAAAATTAAGGACATAAAGGTTCCATTTTATCTTTCATATCACATGGTAAGTATAGCCAAACAACGATGGCTAGAAGTAAATTTGATGTTGGAATAAGCTGTGCTAATAAAATTTCATCAAAAAGATTCTATATCTTAGCGTATGTTATCGTGGCTGTCGTTGAATAATAAGTCGTTTTGTTGATAAATCATTAAACAGACTAACCAAGATGTTTATAAAAAAGCTAAGTCGATTCAATAACCGCTATTTTTACTTGCTCGTTATTCCTATTTATATTACATTTCAAGTGTCATATAACGTTTTATTATAGTTGAACAATTGTTCTTGTTATGTAAAACAACGACCGATTTTTTCTTATTTGCATATTTGCTGATGAGTGCCGGTTAAATCAAGGATAAAACCATGAAGCTGCAACAACTTAGATATATTGCAGAGGTTGTTAAACACAACCTAAATGTGTCATCAACGGCTGAGAATCTCTATACTTCACAACCCGGTATTAGTAAGCAAGTTAGAATGCTAGAAGATGAATTAGGCATTCAAATATTTGGTCGAAGTGGTAAACACTTGACTCACGTGACCCCTGCAGGTCAGCAAGTTATTGATATTGCAAATGATATACTTGGCAAGGTCGATAGTATTAAGAAGGTGTCTGAAGAATATACCAAGCCCAATCAGGGGGAATTGAATATTGCTACGACAGATACTCAAGCTCGCTATGCTCTGCCACAAATAATTCGTGAGTTCATTAAACGATATCCAAAAGTTAATTTACATATGCATCAGGGCACGCCTTCACAAATCAGTGAGCAAGCAGTCAGAGGCGATGCGGACTTTGCCATTGCGACAGAAGCGATGCATCTATATACCGATCTCATTATGTTGCCTTGTTACCATTGGAATCGTTCAATTGTCGTCACACGGGATCACCCGCTAGCTTCTCAATCGGCAAAAATCAGTATCGAAGACTTAGCGACGTTTCCATTGGTCACTTATGTGTTTGGTTTTGATAAAGCATCTGAAATTGAAAAGTCGTTTAAGCGTGCAGATCTTGATCCGCGCGTGGTGTTTAGTGCAACCAGTGCTGACGTCCTTAAGACTTATGTTCGTTTGGGGCTTGGTGTAGGGGTGATTGCTTCAATGGCAATTGATCCTGCGGTTGATAAAGATTTAGTGGCAATTGATGCAAGTCATCTGTTTGCCCATAGTACAACCAAAATCGGCTTTAGACGTGGTAGCTTTTTACGTAGCTATATGTATGATTTTATGCGTCATTTTGCACCGCATTTAACCCGAGATGTTGTTGAAAAAGCCGTGGCTCTTCGTGACCAACAATTGATTGATGAAATGTTTTCTAATATTGACCTACCAGTACGTTAGTACTTAATATCATTTTTGTTTGTTACATAAAAAACCTCGCATGTCAGCGAGGTTTTTTTATGAGCAGCTTGTTAAAAGCTGAGTGACAGATTAGTCCGGCGCATACCCTGATTCACCGATTAATAGGCCATCTAAATAAGCTTTACCATCAGTCATAGTCAAACGACCCAGACTGAACCATTTTACCACCAGTGGATAAATAGCATGTTCTTGTTCGTGAACACGCTCTGCTAATGTTTCAGCATCATCTTCAGGGTAAATCGGCACTTTAGCTTGCAATATAGCAGGTCCAGCATCGAGTTCTGGTATCACAAAATGTACACTGGCGCCGTGTTCGGTATCGCCAGCATCAATAGCACGCTGATGTGTGTGTAATCCTGGATATTTAGGCAATAACGATGGATGGATGTTAATCATCTTTCCAAGGAAATGGCTAACAAAATCATCAGTTAAAATACGCATAAATCCGGCTAGAACGATCAGGTCTGGCTGATACTTTTCTATTGCCTTTAATAAACGCGCATCATATTCACTGCGTATTTCATTGGCATAAGGAATAACACAACTGGTATCAATTTCGCTTTGATGGGCGCGTATTAATCCATAAGCATCCGGCTTGTTACTGATCACTCCAACAATGTTAGCTTTTAAATTATCATCACAACCATCAATGATAGCTTGAAGATTACTGCCATTACCGGAAATCAGTACCACAACACGACAGCTTTGGCTCATTAGATGATCTCCACTTGCTCTTCGTCACCTTGACGAGAAGCAATTTCACCTATTAACCAAGCATTTTCGCCTTCGGCGGTTAATAATGCTAATGCGGCATCGACTTTATCTGCTGGCAGTGCAATCACCATACCGACACCACAGTTAAATGTTAGGAACATTTCGTGTTGTGCAATATTGCCGTTTGTCATTAGCCAATCAAACACCACTGGCCACTGCCAAGAGTCACCTTTGACGACAGCTTTGCAATCATCAGGCAGCACGCGTGGGATATTTTCCCAGAATCCACCACCGGTAATGTGTGCCATTGCATGAATGTCTGATTGTTCAATCAGCTTCAATAAAGGCTTAACATAAATTCTTGTTGGTTCAAGTAAATGGTCTATTAATGGCTTACCAGCAAGATCTTGCTGCGGGTCTGCTTGACTCACTTCTAATACTTTGCGGATTAACGAGTAACCATTTGAATGAGGACCACTAGAACCTAGAGCGATAAGTGAGTCACCCGCTTTGACTTTGGTACCATCAATGATGTCTGCTTTTTCAACAACACCAACACAAAATCCAGCTAGATCGTAATCTTCGCCTTCATACATGCCTGGCATTTCAGCAGTTTCGCCACCAATTAAAGCACAACCTGATTGGAAACAACCTTCAGCGATACCTGTAACAACAGAGGTAGCTGTTTCAACGTCAAGCTTACCTGTTGCATAATAATCGAGGAAGAAAAGTGGTTCAGCACCAGAAACAATCAGATCGTTGACACACATTGCAACTAAATCAACACCCACGGTGTCATGCTTTTTGTAATCAATAGCTAATCTTAATTTAGTGCCAACACCATCTGTGCCGGAAACCAGTACAGGGTGTTTATATTTAGTTGGTAATTCGCATAATGCGCCAAAACCACCTAAATTGCCCATAACCTCTGGACGGCGAGTGCGTTTTACCGCAGATTTAATGTTGTTTACTAACGCATTACCTGCATCGATATCAACGCCGGCGTCTTTGTAACTTAGGGGGGTTGGAGTGGTCACGGAGGATCCTCTAGGGTACATCGTTTTATGGAATTTTATGCGCCGATATTCTACCAGTTTGTCGTGCGAGTCGGAAGCCATCTTTTTACTTTATCCTATAAAGAAAACGATGATTTGCCTATTTTTTATTGGTTTAGCTCACGATTTACAGCAATTTTGAAACTTTATGTTTTATAGAGAGGATAAATCGTCTAACATTTATCAAATTTGCCTGAAATAGTCAGAAATCTAGGAGAAATAAATGAAAGTCGTTGAAGTAAAGCATCCTCTGGTTCGTCATAAAGTCGGTTTGATGCGTGAAGCAGATATCAGCACCAAACGATTTCGCGAACTTGCCACTGAAGTTGGCAGTTTATTAACCTATGAAGCAACAGCTGATTTTGAAACTGAAACGGTTACCATAGAGGGGTGGAATGGCCCTGTTACTATTGATCAACTTAAAGGTAAGAAAGTCACTGTCGTGCCTATTTTACGTGCGGGTTTAGGAATGATGGATGGTGTGCTTGAGCACTTACCTAGTGCTCGTATTTCTGTTGTCGGTATTTATCGTGATGAAGAAACATTACAGCCTGTGCCTTACTTTGAAAAAATAGTCAGTAATGTCGAAGAGCGTATCGCATTAGTGGTTGACCCTATGTTAGCCACCGGTGGTTCGATGATTGCGACTATCGATTTACTGAAAAAACGTGGCTGTACTTCGATCAAAGCACTGGTTTTGGTTGCCGCGCCAGAAGGTATCAAAGCGCTTGAACTTGCGCATCCTGATATTGAACTTTATACCGCAGCAATTGATGATTGTTTAAACGAGCAAGGTTATATTTTGCCTGGTTTAGGTGATGCTGGTGACAAGATATTCGGTACTAAGTAATATTAACTGAGTGATTTTTATGCTCAATGTTAAAGACCATTGTTAGATGGCTTGATGCTTTAATACCAGACAATAAAAAACGGGAGCCTTTGTTAGGCTCCCGTTTTTTATTATATCAAGACAGCTCGTCAGTATTTAGCCTATTTTACAATACCATCGCTGCAATCCAGCCAAATATCAGTAATGGGATATTATAGTGAATAAACGTTGGGATAACGCTGTCTCGAATATGGTCATGTTGCCCATCGGCATTGAGACCAGCAGTGGGGCCCAGAGTGGAGTCCGATGCTGGCGATCCTGCGTCACCAAGTGCGGCGGCTGTGCCGACGAGTGCAATGGTTGCCGCAATCGAGAAACCAAAACTGAGAGCTAATGGCACATAAATGGTGGCGATAATAGGAATCGTTGAGAATGAAGAGCCAATTCCCATTGTAATTAACAGTCCAACAATCAGCATCAATAGCGCAGCTAATGCCTTGTTGTCACCAATGATGTCACCTAAAGAGGTTACCAGTGTGCTAACTTCACCAGTTGACTTAACTACTGCTGCAAAGCCTGCCGCTGCAATCATAATAAAGCCAATATTAGCCATCATGTGCACGCCCTGATTAAACAAGTCTTTGCTGACTTCGTGCTTGATTATTCCTGAAAACCGAAAAATGATAAATCCACTTAATGCGCCAAATATCATCGAGTCAGTTTGTAATTGAACAATTAGCGTCGCCAAAATGGCAGAGAGTGAGACCAACAAACTTTTTCGGCTAATGGTGGTTGAAATACTGTCACTGATCACAGGTTGTTCAATCATGTATTCTCTAGGTTTGCGATAACTAATAAATATCGCCGTAAGCAGACCAACAACCATACCTATTGCTGGTAGTAACATTGCCTTAGGTATTTGTTCGGCTACTGCATTTAAGCCATTAGTGTTTAAATTTGCTAACAGGATGTCATTGAGGAAAATGCCACCAAAACCGATAGGTAATATCATATAAGTGGTGACCAAACCGAATGTCAGAATACAGGCAATAAGACGTCGGTCGATATGGAGCTTAGAAATCACATGCAATAGTGGCGGAATAAGGATAGGAATAAAGGCGATATGAATAGGCAAAATATTTTGCGATGATATTGCCATTAACAGTATCGTGATCAATAACAACCACCGTACAACTTGGGTATTACCACTATTAGGTTCTTTACCCAGTTTTTTTATAATTGAATGAGAAATTAACGTTGTTAAACCTGAATGCGATAATGCTGCGGCGAAGGCACCGAGTAATGCATAACTTAATGCGATTTGAGCACCGCCGCCTAAGCCGTCATTAAATGCTGCTATTGTTTGATGAATATCTAATCCACCAACGATACCTGCGACAACAGCACTAATGGTCAATGACACCACAACGTTAATTCGAATAAAGCTTAAAAACAACATTAAGCAAACCGCGATGACAACCGCATTCATAATCATTTTTCTTAAAAGTAAGTGAGGCGGCTATTCTTGACTGCCAATAGTCTATTTGTCCAGCGTATATCGCTTTTTTGATTGTTTATGCTGATTTTTTAGCAATATTGACTAACGTTCATCAGTTGCTGCAAGTAAGGCATCAGTGAAATCTTCTCAACAAATCATCTTGTCATATTGGAAAGATATTATTCAAAGCGTCATGATGTTTTATTTTTCAGCAGGTAAACCAATTTTCATCTGAAATAACTTATAAGTCCGTTGAATTAGATGTATGGTATACAACTGATATATGTCCCAACGTTATAGTTAATTGTTTGCTAGATCACTATTTAGTAAGAACCTTATAACGTTGTCGAGTGTTTAAGCCATTAAATGGAGATAGATAATGAGCGTATTAGTAGGCCGTCCAGCCCCAGATTTTACAGCAGCAGCCGTTCTTGGTTCTGGTGAGATTGTTGACACATTTAACCTCACTACCGCAATTAAAGGTAAGCCTGCGGTTATTTTCTTCTACCCACTTGATTTCACTTTTGTGTGTCCATCTGAGCTAATTGCTTTTGATCACCGCATGGAAGAGTTCACTAAGCGTGGTGTTGAAGTGATAGGTGTTTCTATTGACTCACAGTTCACTCATAACGCATGGCGTAACACTCCAGTAGACAAGGGTGGTATTGGCCAAGTTAAATACACTCTAGTTGCTGACGTTAAGCACGAAATTTGTAAAGCATACGATGTTGAACATCCTGAAGCGGGTGTGGCTTTCCGTGGTTCATTCTTAGTAGATAAAGAAGGCCAGGTTCGTCATCAAGTGGTTAACGATTTACCACTAGGTCGTAACGTTGATGAAATGATCCGTATGATTGACGCACTTCAGTTCCATGAAGAGCACGGCGAAGTTTGTCCAGCGGGCTGGTCAAAAGGCGAAAAGGGTATGACTGCAAGCACTGAAGGTGTAGCGGCATACTTAAAAGACAACTCTGATAAGCTATAATTTGGCGTATTAGAGACAATAAAAAAGCTGCTTCGGCAGCTTTTTTATTGGATCAAACTCATGGTTTAGTATTGAGTTTGTCGATGTAAATAAATAGTTGGCCATTAATAGCCGGCGAAAAGTGGTAAAAATACTGGGCTTAACTATTCGTTTGCAAGATCCTTGCTATCATCTTGGTCCACTAACGGCCAACCGCCGAGCGCCTTCCAACGGTTAACGATTAGGCAAAATAATTCGGCCGTGCGTTCAGTATCGTATAAAGCTGAATGCGCCTCGTTATTATCGAAAGCTATTCCAGCCATTTTACATGCTTTAGCTAACACTGTATGGCCAATCGCAAGACCTGCTAGTGTTGCAGTATCAAAACTTGCGAAAGGATGAAATGGAGAACGCTTTAAGCCATTTCGTTCAATCGCTTGGTTAACAAAACCTAAGTCAAAAGCGGCATTATGAGCAACAATAATACTGCGATGGCAATCAGCTGCTTTTTGAGCCTTTTTGACTTCTTTGAATATTTCTAAAAAAGCGACTTTTTCGTCAACGGCTCCACGAAGTGGGTTGGTGGGGTCAATACCATTAAACGCCAGTGCTGCAGGTTCTAAGTTTGCCCCTTCAAAAGGTTCAATATGAAAGTGAAGCGTTTTATCAAGTTCAATAATCCCATCGCTATTCATTTTTAATAAGCTGACTGCAATTTCAAGCAACGCATCGGTATTGGCATTAAACCCTGCTGTTTCGACATCGATAACCACAGGGAAATAGCCACGAAAGCGGTGTTTAAACTTGTTAGCGTCGCAAATATCAGTCATTACAGTCTTTATCCTCAATAGCTATCATTTATCGGTGCAAATGATGTAGGCCGAGTATTATGCGCAAACTCAAGCGCAGTGTCATGTTTGATTGTGGTTTTTATCATCGATTAACCATGATTGTTTTCTAAAGGAACAGACTTTGGGGCCGATAGTAAGAATGTAACTAGGTATAAAGGGTGTTTTTATGTGGCGAAAACTGATCGTTCTCACAAGTTTGTGTCTTTGCTCAACAGCCCATGCTGATTTGAGGCACTACGTTGCATCACTTGAAAACTCAGCATGGCGTGTTGGCGAGAATAATCCAATAGAGTGTCGCTTGGAGCATGATATTCCTGATTATGGCCGTGCAATATTTACCAGTAGAGCCGGGAAAAGTTTAAATTTAAGTTTCACCTTAGATATGTGGCTCAAGCCTGATGCTGTGACTAAAGCAACGTTAATTAGCCGAGCCCCTAGCTGGCGTCCAGGGCATAATGCTAAAGAAATTACTGAGTTAACTTACAGTAAGCAGTTTAATGGTGAAGTGCCTAAAAAAGCTGCCTGGTCAATGTTAAATGAGTTGAGTCAGGGGATGGAGCCGACGTTTTATTATGCTGATTGGTACAATAACGATACTAAAATTGCAGTGGGCATCTCTTCAGCTAATTTCGGTGGAAAATATCGTGAGTTTCGCGCTTGCTTAGCAAATTTACTGCCTTATAGTTTTGATGATATCGCTTTTACAGTATTAAATTATCAAGAAGGTGGGGTAGAACTGACGCGTTTTTCTACCCAGCAATTACAAAAAATACAGCGTTACTTGTCTTTTGATCCAGACGTTGAGCTGATTTTAGTTGATGCATACACAGACAGTTACGGTGGGCGCTCTATTAATCAGAGGGTGTCAGATAAACGAGCTGCCTCAGTGAAAGATATTTTAATTGCTAGCGGTATCCCTAAAGATCGTATTCATACATCCGGTCATGGTGAAAAACGCCATGTTGCAGGCAATGATCTTGCCGAAGAACGTAAGCTAAATCGCCGAGTTGTAATTAAAATAACCAAGCCTATCTAATTCCTCTCATTTATTTTTTAACTGCGCTACTTAGCGCAGTTAAACTCAGTTGTTTATTTATCACTATCTCTTTGGCCTTGAGCTAACATAAATACCTTTTGATTGAATGCCGAAGTGTAAAAAGCTTACTAACTTTTTATTAACGGGTTCGATGCTGAAGGTTGAATACCAAGATGTATACTCATATGAGATTAATGTTGATTGCTGCGGCAAAAAAAAGACAAAAAAAACCCACTTAATCCAAGTGGGCTAAATAATTTGCAATCAACAAATCTAAGGAAGGAAGTCAAACATAAGAACTAAAGAAAACTGAGGTATTGGGTTACATCAGTTTGGAGTTCTTGATTTTCAATATCTGAATCACATGTCTTGAAAACAAGATCATAATAGAATTAATACACTAAACTGACAAACTAGAAAAATTACTCTTTACGATTAGTAAAACTAATCCTTTTTAATGGTCTTATATTTTTATATATGGCCTAATCGGCTTATATAGCGGTTTTCTAAGTTGTTATTTACATTTTTTGCATAAGTATTCGGATTAGATAATTGTGTAATAATATTATTTAACAAATAGAACATATTTGCGTAAATCATAAAGCCTAATAATGTTCCACAATGTGATTAATATTGCTCTTAATCGTTATTAATAGACTTCAGTTACTGCGATGAAAATACTTCAGGTCAGTTTCTTTTGATCCTGTCCCAGAATAGTGTGATAAATAAGCCGCACTTTACCTCGCTCAAAACCATATTTAAGTGGAGTGTATTTTTAGCTTAACTTTTATTAACGTTTACGTTTATGTGGACGTGCGATAATGGGACTGCAGCGATTATTTTATATTCATTTGTGGTTACATTTTTTACTTTCGCAAGGGCTAATTGTCGGCTGTCAGCGCCAAGTAATATACTATCTTGATGGCATACTTTAGTTAACCGCTTGTTAATTATTAGGTGGAATACATTAATAAAGCTTCATCTCTTGCTGTTCCTGAGGTTTTTCGAGTGTTTCAGTTCATTTTGAGCAAAATAAAGTCTGTTTTTACCTTGGTACATTATTCACAAGCGTGTTGGTACTCGGTATAGTAAGCCAACTTTTACAACCTAAAAATTGATGTTCAAATTATGTTTGTTTGGCCCATTTCTGTCTATTACGAAGATACCGATGCTGGCGGTGTTGTGTACCATTCGAATTACCTAAAATTTTTCGAACGAGCTCGTACTCAATGGTTAAAAGCGATGGGTGTTAGTCAAGCGGAACTGTTGACAGAAGACATTGCTTTTGTCGTTAAACATGCTGCATTAGATTTTTGTAAAGCAGCGAAGTTTGAACAGGATTTAGTCGTTGAATCCAAGGTTATAGAATTAAAAAAAGTGTCGTTGGTGTTTCACCAGCGCCTAGTTGATCATCAGGGTGATTGCTATTGTGAAGCGACAGTGGTTGTCGCGTGTATATCTTTATCACGTATGCGTCCCCGCGCTATTCCCCTAAATATTGTTCAGGAGTTTGACAGTGCACGCTGAAATTTCATTTATTGGTTTGTTTTTAGAAGCCAGTGTGTTGGTAAAGTTAGTTATGCTGACCTTGTTGGCATTATCGATTGCCTCATGGGCTGTGATCCTTCAACGCAACAAATTATTAAGCTCAGCAAGAGTCAAGTCATTACGTTTTGAAGATACTTTCTGGTCTGGAGTGGACTTAAATCGACTTTATAAAGAACTGATAGCCAGAGGAAGTGCGATTTCTGGCTTAGAATCGATGTTTGTTGCTGGTTTTAAAGAATATACCCGTTTGAGTAAAGTAAACAGTAAAGCACCTGAAGCGGTTATGGATGGCACCTCTAGAGCGATGCGAGTGAGTTTGTCACGTGAAATGGAAAAACTTGAAAACCATTTACCGTTATTGGCAACCATTGGTTCAACGAGCCCATACATTGGTTTGTTCGGAACTGTTTGGGGGATTATGAATTCCTTTATTGCGCTAGGTGCGGTAGAAAACGCAACTCTTGCAATGGTTGCTCCTGGTATTGCAGAGGCATTGATTGCCACGGCAATGGGTCTGTTTGCCGCTATCCCTGCTGTTATTGGTTATAACCGTTTTACAACGCAAGTTGATAAAATTGAAATGACTTATGCTAACTTTATGGAAGAATTCTCCAACATATTGCAACGTCAAGCATATAGCGAGAAGGAAGCTGTTTAATGTATCAGCGTAAACGTCGTCGCCCAGTTGCAGAAATCAACGTTGTGCCTTACATCGACGTTATGTTGGTGTTGTTGATTATTTTTATGGTGACAGCGCCTATTGTATCCCAAGGGGTCAAAGTAGAATTACCGCAAGGTAATGCGGAATCTTTACCACCGGACAGTAAGCCTCCTATCGTTGCTTCAATTGACGCTGATGGGCAATATTTCTTGAATACAGGTAGTAGCTCAAATTCTCAGGTAATGGACTTAGAGCAGGTATCAACTGAAGTTGGCGCGTTAATCCTACTTGAACCGTTAAGGCCTGTAGTCGTAAAGGCCGATCGTGCAATACCTTACGAAAGTGTTATTCAATTAATGATTAGCTTGCAAGGCGCTGGTGTACCAGCAGTAGGGTTAATGACCGATTCACCAAAGGAGAAATAGGTGGCTGGCAAATCAGATTTAACTGTACCGATGTCTATTTCTGCTGGTATTCACATTGGGTTTATCATCATCTTGGCTTTAGGCATTAGTTTTGACGATAAGCCGAAGGTAATGCAAACGGCTGCTGCAAGTGCGCCAGCTTTGAAAGCGATCGTGATTGATCAACAGAAAGTGAATGATAGAGTTGAGCAGTTAAAGAAGCAAAAACAAGATGTGGCTCAGCAAGAAAAGGCTCGTCAAGCAGAATTAGAACGTAAAGCATTAGAAGCCCGTCGCGAGCGTGAACGCGAGCAGGAAAAAATTAAAACCTTAGAGATCCAGCGTAAACAAAAAGAGCAGGAAACTCAAAAGGCCAATGATGCCGCTAAAGCTGCTCAAGCAAAGCAGGTACTAGAAAAAGAGCGCGCAGATAAAGCTGAAGTGGTTCGCAAACAGAAAGAACAGGAACAAAAAGCTGCAGAAGATGCTGCTAAGAAAGCAGCTGAAAAGCGTAAGCAAGAAGAAGCTGCTGCGAAAAAAGCTCAAGAAGAACGTCAACGTGCTGAAGATGAACGTAAACGGAAGGAAGATGCTGAGCGTAAACGTAAAGCTGAAGCTGATAATAAAGCGCGTCAAGAGCGTGAAATGGCTGAAGCTATGGCTGCAGAGCAAGACTCACTTTCTAAAACGCGCAATAAGCAGGTGTTGTCAGAGGTTGATAAATATAAGGCTATGATTATTGCCACTATTCAACGAAATCTAGTGGTTGATGAGTCAATGCGTGGTAAAAGCTGTCGGGTATTTATTCGTCTAGCTGCAGATGGTTTTGTAACAACAAGCCAAACGTTAGACGGTGATCAGGTTGTTTGTCGAGCAGCGAAAGCCTCAATAAATAAAGCAGGGCGGTTACCTGTGTCACCTGAACCGGCTGTTTATCAGCAATTAAAAGAAATTAATTTAACCGTTTCACCGGAATTTAATTAATATTAATCGTATTTAATGATGGAATTGAGTTAAAAGGAGTCGCATGAAAAATTTGGCTAAATGGCTAACGCTGGTATTGATAGTGTTAACTACACCCGCTCGCGCAGCGTTAGATATTGTGATTACAGAAGGGGTTGATGCAGCAAGACCTATAGCTGTGGTGCCTTTTGTATGGCAAGGGCAAGGTCCTGCTCCAGCATCTATTTCTGATGTTGTGGTATCTGATTTGGCTCGTAGCGGTACCTTTAAAACTCTCGATGTACGTGCATTACCACAGTCATCTATTGCGTCAGTGAATGATTTTACTGCTCAGAATTGGACTAATGTTGAAGCTGAAGCACTTGTTGTTGGCTCGATTAAGCCCTATGGGGCCGATCAGTATTTAGTGAGTTTTGAACTCATTGATTTAGTTAAAGCACAGCTTCAAGCTGGCAAAGGACCTCAGAATAACAGTGAGTTATTGCTTGAAAGCCGTGAAACCGTTATCAGTGCAAACCAATTTAGACAATATGGTCACCGGATCAGTGATATTGTTTATGAAAAGCTGACAGGAATTCGTGGTGCATTTTTAACCCGTATTGCATATGTTGTGGTAAAACAAGGTCAAAAAGCACCTTACCATCTAATGATTGCTGACTATGATGGCTATAATGAGCAAATGTTATTGCGCTCACCTGAGCCATTGATGTCACCGACTTGGTCTCCTGATGGTCGTCGTTTAGCGTATGTGAGTTTTGAAAATAGAAAAGCCGAAATTTTTGTGCAAGACATTTATAGTCAAACACGCACTTTAGTGAGTAGTTTTGATGGCATAAATGGTGCGCCAGCATTTTCACCAGATGGTAAAAAACTCGCTGTCACTTTGTCAAAAGACGGTCAACCAGATATTTATATAATTGATATAACAACTAAAGCTGCTCGACGTATCACAGACCATTACGCAATTGATACCGAGCCTTCTTGGTTCCCAGATGGTAAGTCTATTTTGTTTACGTCTGAACGAGGTGGCAAGCCACAGTTATATCGAGTAAATTTAGATACAAATAAAGTCTCGCGCATGACTTTTGAAGGAGAATGGAACCTCGGTGGTTCAATTACCCCAGACGGTCGTAGTATGATTTTTGTAAACCGTACTAACGGTAAGTACCATATTGCTAGAATGGATCTTGCAACACGTTTTATGCAGGTGCTTTCATCAACTCAACTTGATGAATCGCCAAGTGTTGCCCCTAATGGCACTATGGTTATCTACGGTACAACCCATCAAGGTAAGCAAGTATTAGCTGCTGTTTCTATGGATGGCAGATTTAAAGCAAGATTGCCTGTCGGCCAAGGCGAGGTGAAATCACCAGCATGGTCTCCGTTTCTCTAAATAGATATTGATAAGGATTTAAAATGGATCTGAATAAGTTGTTTAAAGCTATGTTGGTTGCAGTTCCGCTTATGGCACTGAGTGCCTGTAGCTCAACTTCAGACTCTGAAACTGACGCTAACGGTTCTATGAGTGGTACAGGTAGTGAATATGGTGTTGGTGGTATTGAAACAGGTGGTGTCGCTCCTGTGTTAAGCCCAACAGAGCAGCAACGTTTAAAAGAACAGGAATTACGTCGTCAAAATATCATTTATTTTGATTTTGACCGTAGTGAAGTTCAAAGCGAAAATGCTGAAATACTTCAAGCTCATGGTAACTATTTAGTTGAGCATCCAAATGTTCGCGTATTGATTGAAGGTCATGCTGACGAACGTGGTACTCCTGAATACAACATTGCACTAGGTGAGCGTCGTGCTAAAGCGATTGCTAAGTATTTACAAGGTATGGGCGTTCAGGCTGGCCAAATGAGCATAGTCAGTTATGGCGAAGAAAAGCCATTGGATTTTTCTCGTAACGATACTGGTTTTGCTAAAAACCGTCGTGGTGTGTTAGTTTACTAAGTAAAAGAAGTACAAGGCCAACCTTTATCGGTTGGCCTTTTTTTAGGAGATAAAAATGAAACAAGCCATATTAGTTGCGGCAATGTTTTTCACAACGGCTTCAGCTTTTGCTGCTCCAGCCCCTGTTGAAGATGTTGCAGGTGGTTCTAATAATGACAGAGTGTCAAGATTAGAACGCATCATTAAAGCAAAGCAGCAAGGCGAGTTTGATATGCAGCGCCGTATGGACTCGTTGCAAAATGAAGTGTTAGAGTTAAGAGGTATTACTGAGCAACAAAATTATCAAATGAATCAGATATTGCAGCGTCAACGACAGCTGTATGAAGAAATTGCTAATCTTACTGCTAAGTCATCAACTCCAGCAGTGCCAGCTCAAGCTGACGCGACAACAGTGGCGGCTGCCAGTTCAACGTTGGATGAAACCGGAAGCTATGAGGCTGCAGTGAATTTAGTCCTCAAAGAACGTAAATACGATGAAGCAATTCCTGCTTTTCGTACCTTCATATCAACATACCCTGAATCTAATTATGCCGCTAATGCAAACTATTGGTTAGGTCAGTTATTGTATAATAAAAGTGAATACAATGACGCGAAACAAGCTTTTAGTACCGTTGTCAGTAAGTTTGCTGATTCAAATAAGCGTGCTGACAGTTTAGTTAAACTGGGCATGATTGCCGAAAAAGAAAATGATTCAGCCGGCGCCAGATCGCTTTATAATAAAGTATTAAAAGAGTATGCAGATAGTGCATCTGCACGCCTTGCACAGCAGCAATTATCGGCATTGAAAGGCTAATCAAGACAAAAAACAGCCTCTTAGTCTGTTTTTCATGCAAACAACAAGAAATTATAAATTTGCGCTTGCATGAGAAATTGAAAAAGGTATTATAGGCGCCCTCAGAACGGCATAGCCTTCTGGGGGTGTTAAGAGCCATAACTTATTCTATCGTTACTGTCTAAGTTAGTGTTTCTTAGTTACCAAGATGGGTCGTTAGCTCAGTTGGTCTTGAAAGAAAGACAGTTGGCTTTTTCCCCAGTAAGAATAGATGTTCTTGCAAAACCAAGATGGGTCGTTAGCTCAGTTGGTAGAGCAGTTGGCTTTTAACCAATTGGTCGAAGGTTCGAATCCTTCACGACCCA